>NZ_JBFBKP010000019.1:0-61450 GCF_040702285.1 Arthrobacter sp. NPDC080086 | reverse complement strand
ACCAACACAAACGCGCCGGCGACCCTCTGACAGGGTCGCCGGCGCTTTGCAGTTTAAGCTGGGCCTAGGTGATCAGGCCTACGGCTTGTCCTTGCCGCGGCGCTTCAGGTACCGCTCGAACTCCCGGGCGATCGACTCGCCGCTGGCCTCGGGCAGGTCGGCTGTGTCCTTGGCCTCCTCGAGCTGCCGGACGTAGGCCGCGATCTCGGGATCTTCGGTGGCCAGCTCGTCCACGCCGCGCTCCCACGCGTCCGCGTCCTCCACCAGCTCCTGTGTGTCCAGCGGAAGCTGGAGCAGTTCCTCGATCCGGTGCAGCAGCGCCAGCTGGGCCTTCGGCGAGGGCGCCTGCGCCACGTAGTGCGGCACGGCGGCCCAGAGGGAGATGGTGGGCAGCCCGGCCAGCAGCGCGACCTCGGACAGGACGCCGACAATCCCCACCGGGCCCTCGTACTGCGAGGCCTCCAGGTCCATCCGCTCCCGCAGGGCGGCGTCGTCGGTCGAGGCGCTGACCGGGATGGGGCGGCTGTGCGGCACGTCCGCCAGCAGGGCCCCCACCAGGATGACGTAGTCGACGTTCAGCGCCTCGGCGTGGACCAGGAGTTCGGCGGTGTAGGCACGCCACTTATAGGACGGCTCGGTGCCCTGGACGAAGATGACGTCCACGTTCGAGCCCGGCACGCTGGCCTTGAAGATCCGGGTGGAAGGCCACTTGATTTTGCGGTCGCCGGAGGCGGTCCGGCGGATGACCGGGCGGGTGAACTGGAAGTCGTAGTACTCGTCCGCCTCGATGGTGCCGACCTTTTTGCCGCCCCAGAGCTTGTTCAGGTAGCGCAGGGCGTCGCTCGCGGCCTCGCCGGCGTCGTTCCAGCCCTCGAACGCGGCCAGCATCACCGTGATCCGCTGGCCTTCCGGGACGGGCTTCAGCAACCGTTCCGGCTCAGGCAGGGCGTCCGTTTCGGGGGTGTCCGAGTCGAAGCTATTCATGAGTTCACCCTACGTCCAAGTTCCGGACGAATGCAGTCAGGCCGGCCCCCTGAGTCCGGCGTCTTCGCCCTCGGCGTAGCGGCCCGCGCCAGGGTGCGGCCGGCACACCGGCGCTGAATCGGCGCTGAAGCACTGCACCGTAGACTGGAAGGCATGCGATCGCCAGCCTCCACGCCCCTGCTCAAAGCCGCTCTCTGGGACATGGATGGCACCATCGTGGACACCGAGCAGTACTGGATCGCCGCCGAGCACGCGCTGGTCGAGGAACACGGCGGCCAGTGGTCGCAAGAAAAGGCGATGCAGCTGGTGGGCCAGTCCCTGGTGTTCTCCGCCGGCCTGCTGCAGGACGCGGGCGTGCGGCTGGAAATCCGCGAGATCATCGACACCCTCACCGGCCATGTGGTCAGCCTGGTCCGCGAGGAGGTGCCATGGCGCCCGGGAGCCCGCGAACTACTGGACGAACTGCACACCGCCGGCATCCGCTGCGCGCTCGTGACCATGTCCGAGGCGCCGCTCGCGCGTGAAATCGTGGCCAGCCTGCCCAAGCCCTACTTCGAGTTCCTTGTCACCGGAGACACCGTCACCCAGGGCAAGCCCCACCCAGAGGCCTACCTCAAGGCCGTGGAACTGCTGCAGGAGGCCGACCCGGAGCTGGGACTGCAGCACTGCGTGGCCCTCGAAGACTCCGCCCCGGGCGTCGCCGCAGCGGTCGCCTCCGGCGTCACCACGGTGGCCATTCCGCACATCGTTCCGTTGCCGGAAGATCCCCGCCGCGCCACCTGGGACACCCTGGCCGGCCGCACCGTCGCGGACCTCCAGGAACTCGTAACCCTGCGCCACGCAACCACCCCGGCACCCGCTCCGGCCTTCAGCGGCGGTGGCCGCAATGACTGAACCGTCCGGGCCTCCGGCAGGCAGGGAGCGCACCGACAAACCGGCCGAGGACAAGCCGTTCTCCCTGCGCGGCGGCATTCCGCTCGGCCGGATCGCCGGCATCCCCGTCATCCTGGCCTACTCGTGGTTCGCGATCGCCGCGTTTACCGTGATCGCCTACGGCCCGGTGCTGGCGCACAACAATCCCCGGCTCGGCGCCACCGCCTACCTCGTGGCGTTCGCCTACGCCGTGCTGCTGCTCATCTCGGTGCTGGTCCATGAACTGGCCCACGCCCTGACCGCCCGGATGTACCGCTGGCCCACCAGCAAGATCGTCCTTAACCTGTGGGGCGGCCACACCCAGTTCGAGGAGTTCACGGCCTCGCCCGGGAAGTCCGTGCTGGTGGCCATGGCCGGCCCCGTCGCGAACCTGGTCCTGGCCGGCGCCGGCTGGCTGGTGGTCTCCGGCGGCCAACTGACGGGCGTCGCGGACACCCTGGCGAACATCTTCGTGTGGGCCAACCTCCTGATCGGCATTTTCAACGTGCTGCCCGGCCTTCCGCTCGACGGTGGCCGCCTGGTGGAATCCGCCGTGTGGAAGGCCACCGGCAGCCACGAGAAGGGCACCATCGCCGCGGGTTGGGCGGGCCGGATCATCGTGGCCGCCCTGGTCATCTGGTTTGTGGCGCTTCCCCTGCTCAGCGGCAACCGGCCGGACACCTCCCTGCTGTTGATCACGCTCTTGGTGGGGAGCTTCCTCTGGCTCGGCGCCACCGCCTCGATCCAGCAGGCCCGGTACCGTAGCCGGCTCCCGCTCGTGGCAGCCGCCGCACTGGCCGAACCGGCCATCGGCATACCCGCCGCCGCCAGCGTCGCCGAGGTGCTGCGGTTCTCGCCCGCCGGCAGCCCCGCCGTCGTCCTCTACGGCCCCGACGGGCGTCCCTCCGCCGTCGTCGACCCCGCTTCCGCCGCGCAGGTACCCGCCGGTCTCGCCGACACGACGCCGGCGGCGGCGGTCGCCTACCCGCTCACGGCCGGCGCCTACGTCAAGGGAACGGACCGGGGCGCGGAACTCCTGACGTACCTCGCGCAACTGGAGGGCTCGGACTACGCGGTGATCGACGACGCCGGGCGCGTCACCGGCCTGCTGCGCCAGCTGACCGTCCTCAACACCCTCACCGGCAAACAGCGCGGCTGACTGTCACCGGACCACCCGAAACCCCAAGCGGGCCGGAAACCGGTAGAGTTACCTGCCGGCCGTGAATCTCCGGCCAACCCACGGGCCGCCGCCGAATCTGCGGCCACCCAGCGTCACAGGAGCGAGGAACTTCCCATGAGCAGCGACACCGCCGCCAACGCCACCCCTCACGGGGACGTCCCCCCGCTGACCCCGGCCGGTGCCAACCGCCGCCGCGGCCCGTTCCGGGTGGGCGAGCGGGTGCAGCTGACGGACGAACGCGGCCGGATGAACACGATCAGCCTGGAGACCGGCGGCGCGTTCCACACCCACCGCGGCTTCCTCAACCACGACGAGATCATTGGCAAGCCGGACGGCTCGGTGGTGGTCAACAACGTCGGCCAGCAGTACCAGACCCTCCGGCCGCTGCTTTCGGACTTCGTCCTCTCCATGCCGCGTGGCGCGGCGGTCGTCTACCCCAAGGACGCCGCCCAGATCGTCACCATGGCCGATATCTTCCCCGGCGCCCGCGTCGTCGAGGCCGGCGTCGGCTCCGGTGCCCTGTCCATCTCGCTGCTCCGCGCGGTGGGCGACAACGGCTACCTGCACTCCTTTGAGCGGCGCGAGGAGTTCGCCGACATCGCCCGCGGCAACGTCGAAACCATCTTCGGCGGCCCGCACCCGGCCTGGCAGATCACCCTGGGCGACTTCCAGGAACAGGTCGTCAAGACCGAGGAACCCGGCTCCGTGGACCGCGTGGTGCTGGACATGCTGGCGCCCTGGGAATGCCTCGACGCCGTCGCCACAGTCCTGGCGCCCGGCGGCGTCTGGATCAACTACGTCGCCACCGTGACGCAGCTGTCCCGCACCGCCGAGGCCATCCGCGCCGACGGCCGCTTCACCGAACCCGATGCCTGGGAATCCATGGTCCGCGGCTGGCACCTTGAGGGCCTGGCCGTCCGCCCGGACCACCGCATGGTGGCCCACACCGGCTTCCTGCTGGTCACCCGCCGCCTCGCCGACGGCGTCACCGGCATCTCCGTCAAGCGCCGCCCGTCCAAGACCGAGTTCGACGCCGAAGACGTCAACGCCTGGACGCCCGGCGCCGTGGGGGAGCGGGCCGTGTCGGATAAGAAGCTGCGGCGCGCGGCCCGCGACGCGATCGCCGGCACCAACGTGGTGGACGGCCCCGAGGTCACGAACTAGTCCGTATTTCGGAAGTCTTCCCCGGCGTCGGCCCTCTTCGCGTTATGGTCTTAATAGCTGTACTGAAGGGGCTGATGCACGATGGAGACTCCGAACACCGACCAGGGCCGCACGCCCGATGAGCAGTTCCCCGCCGCCGCAGGGCAGCAGGGGAACACCGGGGACGCGGCACGCACCGCCGCCGAGGCCACCGTTGCCGAGCGGCAAATCAACATCCTGCGCGACAAGCTGCGCCACATCGACCGGCAGCTTGCCGCCGCCACGCAGAACAACGCCAAGCTCGTGGGGATGCTGGAGACGGCCAAGGCCGAGATCCTTCGGCTGAAGAACGCCCTCGACCAGGAGGGCCAGCCGCCCTACAGCTTTGGCACCATCCTGCAGCTGAACCCGAAACGGCACGTTCCCAACGGCGGCGGCCAAGCCACCACCGAGGAATCGGTGGACATCTTCAATGCCGGCCGCAAGATGCGCGTGGGAATCAGCCCGCTGGTCAACATCAGCCAGCTGGCGGTCGGCCAGGAGGTGCTCCTCAACGAGGCGCTGCTGGTGGTGGCCGGCCTCGGCTACGAACGCGCCGGCGAGCTGGTCACCCTGAAGGAGCTGCTCGGCTCAGACCGCGCCCTGGTGGTGGGCCGTGCCGACGAGGAACGCGTCGTCCGGCTCTCCGGCTCGCTGCTGACCCGGAAACTCCGTGTGGGCGACGCGCTCTCGGTCGACACCCGCACCGGCTACGCCCTGGAGAAGATTCCGCGGTCCGAGGTGGAGAACCTGGTCCTCGAGGAAGTCCCGGACATCACCTACCAGGACATCGGCGGCCTGGGCCCGCAGATCGAGCAGATCCGCGACGCCGTCGAACTGCCGTTCCTGCACCCGGACCTGTACCGCGAGCACGGGCTCAAGGCCCCCAAGGGCATCCTGCTCTATGGCCCTCCCGGCTGCGGCAAGACCCTGATCGCCAAGGCAGTGGCCAACTCCCTGGCCGCACGCGCCGCGGAACGCGCCGGCAAGAGCGACATGAAGAGCTACTTCCTGAACATCAAGGGCCCGGAGCTGCTGGACAAGTACGTCGGCGAGACCGAACGGCACATCCGGCTCATCTTTGCCCGCGCCCGGGAGAAGGCCTCCGACGGCAGCCCCGTCGTCGTCTTCTTCGATGAGATGGATTCGCTCTTCCGCACCCGCGGCACCGGCATCTCCTCCGACGTCGAAACCACGATCGTGCCGCAGCTGCTGAGCGAGATCGACGGCGTGGAGCGCCTGGACAACGTGATCGTGATCGGCGCATCGAACCGCGAGGACATGATCGACCCGGCCATCCTGCGCCCCGGCCGGCTGGACGTCAAGGTGAAGATCCAGCGGCCCGACGCCGAGGCCGCCGCGGACATCTTCAACAAATACATCACCACGGACCTGCCGTTCCACGAGTCCGACATCGCCGAGCACCACGGCGACGTCCAAGCCACCGTGGACGCCATGATCCAGCGCACCGTCGAGGCGATGTACTCCACCGAAAAGTCCAACGAATACCTCGAGGTCACCTACGCCAACGGCGACACCGAGATGCTCTACTTCAAGGACTTCAACTCCGGCGCCGTCGTCCAGAACGTGGTGGACCGGGCCAAGAAGTCCGCCATCAAGGACCTGCTCACCACCGGCCAGAAGGGCCTGCGGATCGACCACCTGCTGCACGCCGTGGTGGACGAATTCCGCGAGCACGAGGACATGCCCAACACCACCAACCCGGATGACTGGGCCCGGATCTCCGGCAAGAAGGGCGAACGCATCACGTACATCCGCACCATCGTCCAAGGCAAGGCCGGACAGGAACCCGGCAAGACAATCGAGACGATGCCCACCACAGGCCAGTACCTGTGACGGCTGGCCCCGCCGCCGGAACCGGCGCCCTGCCCGCCGGCGGCGTGATGCGGGTGATGGGATCAGAAACCGAATACGGGATCCACGCCCCGTCCGCGCCGGGCGCGAACGCCACCATGATGTCCGCCCGGGTGATCCAGGCATACGCCCAGGTCACCCGCCAGCGGGCCGCCGGCGGAGCGGAAACCCGCTGGGACTACACCGACGAGGAGCCGCTGCACGACGCCCGCGGCTGGACGGTGGAGCGGGCCGCGGCGGACCCTGAGCAGCTGACCGACCGGCCGCCGGTGCTGGACGCCGAGTCGGTGGCGCTGGCCTACGGCCGCGGCGAGCTGGAGCGCGACGGCGAGGACGAGTCCGGCTCGCTGCTGATGAACATGGTCCTGGGCAACGGGGCCCGGCTTTACGTCGACCATGCCCACCCGGAGTATTCCAGCCCCGAGGTCACCAACCCGCACGACGCCGTCGTCTGGGACGCCGCCGGTGACCTGGTGGCCCTCGCCGCCGTGCGCCGGCTGGCGGCCGACCCGGAACTGCCGCCGATCAACCTCTACAAGAACAACACGGACAACAAGTCCGTCTCCTACGGTTCACACGAAAACTACCTGATGCCGCGCTCCGTGCCGTTCGGCGACATCGTCCGCGGGCTGACGCCGTTCTTCATCACCCGACAGGTCATGTGCGGTGCCGGCCGCGTGGGTCTCGGCCAGGACAGCTCCCGCGCCGGCTACCAGATCAGTCAGCGCGCCGACTTCTTCGAGACCGAGGTGGGGCTGGAAACCACCATCCGCCGGCCGATCATCAACACCCGCGACGAACCGCACGCCACGGCGGACAAGTACCGCCGGCTGCACGTCATCATCGGCGACGCCAACCTCAGCGAAGCCGCCAACTACCTCAAGTTCGGCACCACCGCGGCGGTCCTCAGCCTGATCGAAGCGGGCCTGGCCCCCCGGATCGAGGTCCACGACCCGGTGGCGGCGCTGCAGTCCGTCAGCCACGACACGGCCCTGACCGCCACGCTTCGGCTCAAGGACGGCCGCCGCGTCACCGCCCTGGACATCCAGTGGACGTACCACGAGGCCGCGTCCAAGCTCGCCCAGGAGACCGGGGTGGGCGACGCCGACGACGGCGACGGGCACACCCGCGCGCTGCTGGACCGGTGGGCGGCGACGCTGACCGCGCTCGACGGCGACCGGGCGGCGGCCGCGTCCTCCGTGGAATGGCTGGCCAAGCTGTCCCTGTTGGAGGGCTACCGGCAGCGGGACGGGCTGGACTGGTCCGATGCCCGGCTGGGCCTGGTGGACCTGCAGTGGGCGGACATCCGCCCCGAGAAGGGCCTCTACCACCGGCTCCTCGCCCGCGGCCGGATGCAACGGGTTGCCACGGAGGCGGAGATCCAGCGCGCCGTCGGCGAGCCGCCGCCGGACACCCGGGCCTTTTTCCGAGGCCGCTGCGTCAGCCGTTTCGGGCACGACCTGGTCGGTGCCAGCTGGGATTCGGTGATCTTCGACCTCCCCGGCCGGGGCAAGCTGCAGCGCGTCCCCACCCGCGAACCGCTGCGCGGAACCGAGGCCCTGACCGGCGCTTTGTTCGACCGGCACCAGGACGCCGGGGCGTTCCTGGCCGAGCTGCTGGGCCAGGCGCCGGCCTCCTGACGCCAAAGCCCCCGCAGGGTCCGGCAGCGTGGCAATATGGCTTACAGGAAGTCCCGCGCCGAGCGGGACGGACAGCGAAGGAGAAGATCATGGCAGGCCAGGAGCAGATGCAGCCGCAGTCCCGCGACACCGAGGTCGAGGAGGACGTCGCCCCGCCGCCCGCCGCGCCCGAGGCCCAGGCATCTGAGGCGACCCAGGGCGTGGATGACCTGCTAGACGAAATCGACGGCGTCCTGGAATCCAATGCCGAGGAGTTCGTCCGCGCATTCGTGCAAAAGGGCGGCCAGTAGCCAGCCCCGGGCCGCGGACGGGCCGCGGCAGCCATTGATTCACTACGTGGAGGGAGTGCACCAATGCTGGACAATTCAGCCGACCAGGTGATGGCGGGGGCGTCGTCCTCATTCGCCGAGCACCTGCAACGCTCGCGGCCCGAACTGCTGCCCTACAACGCACTCTCTGCGGGGTCCGGCGCCCCGGCGGGACTGACCGCCGGCCACCTTCCCGGCAACGGCTCGGCCCTGGCCGGCGTGCCACACGCCACCACGATCGTCGCCCTGACCTACGCCGGGGGAGTCCTGATGGCGGGGGACCGGCGCGCAACGATGGGCAACATGATCGCCAGCCGGCACATCGAAAAGGTTTTCCCGGCCGACCACTACTCGGTGCTGGGCATCGCCGGGACCGCCGGCATCGCCATCGACATCACCCGTCTCTTCCAGGTCGAGCTCGAACACTACGAGAAGATCGAGGGCACGCAGCTGAGCCTGGACGGCAAGGCCAACCGCCTCGGCGCCATGGTCCGCGGCAACCTCCCGATGGCCATGCAGGGCCTGGCCGTGGTCCCGCTGTTCGCCGGCTTCGACCGCACGGCGGGCATCGGCCGGCTGTTCTCCTACGACGTGACCGGCGGCCGCTACGAGGAGCAGGAGCACCACGCTGTCGGCTCCGGCTCCGTCTTCGCCCGCGGCGCGCTGAAGAAACTGTGGCGGCCGGGGCTCAGCGGCGCCGATGCCGTCCAGGTGGCCGTCGAGGCCCTCTACGACGCCGCCGACGACGACTCCGCCACCGGCGGGCCCGACCCCGTACGGCAGCTTTGGCCCGTGGTCTACACCGTCGACCGGGCCGGCGCGGTCCGGGTCCCCGAAGCGCAGCTGGCCGCCGTGGCCGGCGGCATCATCGACGCCCGCACGGCCGCACAGAGGGAGGCCTGAGATGACCCAGCAGTTCTACGTCTCCCCGGAACAACTCATGAAGGACCGGGCCGACTTCGCCCGGAAGGGTATTTCCCGGGGCCGGTCCGTGGTGGTGGTCAGCTGCCGGGACGGCATCGCCCTGGTGGCGGAGAACCCCTCCCCGTCGCTGCACAAGATCGGCGAGATCTACGACAAGATCGCCTTCGCCGCGGTCGGCAAGTACAACGAGTTCGAGAGCCTCCGGCAGGCGGGGGTGCGCTACGCCGACGTCCGCGGCTACTCCTACGACCGTGAGGACGTCACCGCGCGCGGCCTGGCCAGTGTCTACGCCCAGAGCCTGGGGGCCGTGTTCACCGCGGAGCAGAAGCCTTTCGAGGTGGAGCTGGCCGTCGCCGAGGTGGGACCCGCCCCGGAGGCGGACCACCTCTACAGGCTTACCTTCGACGGTTCGATCGCCGACGAACAGGGATTCATCGTGATGGGCGGACAGGCCGACAAGGTTTCCGAGGCCGTGGCCGACGGCTGGCGCGGGGACCTCGACTTCGGCGGGGCCATCCGGCTCGCGCTGGCCGGCCTCGTGGCGGACCGGGACGCGGCTGCCCTGCCGGTCTCCGCCGTCGAGGTGGCCGTCCTGGACCGCGGCTCGGAAACCGCGCGCGGCACCCGGCGGGCCTTCCGCCGGCTCGACGACGCCGAACTTGCCGCGCTGCTGGCGGAGGGAAACTGACATGGACAAGAGAATTTTCGGCATCGAAACCGAATTCGGGATCTCCTATTCGAGCCCGGAGTCCCGGCCGCTCGCCCCGGAGGAAGTGGCCCGCTACCTGTTCCGCAAGGTGGTCAGCTGGGGACGCTCCTCCAATGTGTTCCTCACCAACGGCTCACGGCTATACCTGGACGTTGGATCCCACCCGGAGTACGCCACCGCCGAATGCGATGACCTGGTGCAGCTGATCGCCCACGACCGCGCCGGCGAGCTGATCCTGGATGACCTCGTGGCCGAGGCGCAGGAGCGCCTCGCCGCCGAGGGTTTCAACGGCACCGTCTACCTGTTCAAGAACAACACCGACTCGGCCGGAAACTCCTACGGCAGCCACGAAAATTACCTCATCCCGCGCCGCGGCGAGTTCTCCCGGCTGGCCGAGATCCTGATCCCGTTCCTGGTCACCCGCCAGCTGATTGCGGGCGCCGGCAAGATCCTGAAGACCCCGCACGGCGCCACCTACGCGTTCTCCCAGCGCGCGGACCACATCTGGGAGGGCGTCTCTTCGGCCACCACCAGGTCCCGGCCGATCATCAACACCCGGGATGAGCCGCACGCCGACGCCGAGTTCTACCGGCGGCTGCACGTGATCGTGGGCGACTCGAACATGTCCGAGACCACCACGCTCCTCAAGGTCGGCACGGTGGACCTGATCCTGCGGATGATCGAGGCCGGGGTAATCATGCGCGACATGCGGATGGAGAACCCGATCCGGAGCATCCGCGAGATCTCCCATGACCTGACCGGCCGGGCCCTGGTCCGCCTGGCCAACGGCCGGCAGCTCACCGCCCTGGAGATCCAGCGCGAATACCTGAACAAGGTCACCGAGTTCGTGGCGGACAAGGGCGCGCACAACGCCCACGTCCCGCTGATCCTGGACCTCTGGGAGCGGACGCTGGACGCGATCGAGAGCGGGGACACCAGCGCCATCGACACAGAGGTGGACTGGGCCATCAAGAAGAAGCTGATGGACAGCTACCGGACCCGGCACGGCCTGGAACTGGATGCCCCCAGGATCGCGCAGCTGGACCTGACCTACCATGACATTTCCTGCAGCCGCGGGCTGTTCTACCTGCTCCAGTCGCGCGGCGCGGCCCGGCGACTGGTGGACGACACCGCGGTCAAGGACGCCGTCGACGCCCCGCCGCAGACCACCCGCGCGAAGCTCCGCGGCGACTTCGTCCGCCGGGCCCAGGAACTGGGCCGGGACTACACGGTCGACTGGGTCCACCTCAAGCTCAACGACCGCGCCCACCAGACCATCCTCTGCAAGGATCCGTTCCGCAGCGTGGACGACCGGGTGGATGCCCTGCTGGACTCTATGGGCTGATACCCAGCTTTCCGCGTTACTCTGGAGAAGGTGCCGTTTCCCGGCAACCGCCTGCCTTGCCGCCGGCATGAGCCCGGCATGGCGTCCATCCTGCCCCGACGAAAGTTCTTACGTGCGCCGACTATTAGCAATTCTTCTTCCCGGACTGCTGCTGCTCACCGCCTGCGGTGGCGGCGACAAGGCGGCCCCGGAGCCCACCAGCCAGTCCGCCGGCGAGACCGCGAAGCTGGACTCGCTGAAACTGACCGACAACGGCGACAAGAAGGCCCCCGGCGTCGACTTCGCCAAGCCGCTGGAGGTCAAGGAATTCACCGCCAAAGTAATCACAGAGGGCTCAGGCGAAAAACTCAGCGCAAACCAGATTGCGACGGTATCTGTAGCCGGATTCAATGCCACGGACGGAAAAGCACTTGGCGACAATTTCGGTAAGGACCCGGAACAGCTGGAGCTGAGCGACGCTCTCAAATCGGGTAACCCTGTCATGTACGGCGTCTTCGTTGGCGCAAAGGTCGGTTCCCAGATTGCTTTGGTCGCCCCTGGACAGCCGGCTACGGAAGGTACAGCAGCGCAGCCTGCGCAGTTGTACATAGCCAGGATCATGGGTGTGAAGGAAGCACCGAAGCCGCTGAGCCAAGACGAAACGGAACAGCTCGATAAGGCCGGAAAGCTGCCAAAGATCACTTTCGATGACAAGGGCATCCCCTCCGCAAGCATTCCTAAAACGGACGCGCCGTCCGGGCTTTCCGTGAAAGTTCTTTCCGAAGGCTCAGGCGAGAAGGTGGCAGCTACTGACACCATTGAGGCCAACTACACTGGCTGGCGTTGGGAAGATGGCAAAGAGTTTGAGTCGACCTTCGGAAAAAATCAGCCAGCGACCTTCCCGCTCACCGGGGTTATCAAAGGTTGGACGATGGGACTGACGGATCAAAAAGTCGGCTCCAAGGTCCTCCTTACAATTCCTAGCGATCTCGCATACGGCGCTGACGCGGCAGCACAAGGGAAGCCAGCCGGTCCTCTCGTCTTCGTAGTCGAAATCAAGTCCAAGAAGTAATCCCCGCAAAACGAACCTCGCTGAAGAACCGCACCACACCCAAGCACCCCCGAAGGAGCACACATGTCATTTGGACAGCGCAACCTCGACCGCCAGAAGCCCGAGATCGACTTCCCGGAAGGCGATGTCCCCACCGAGCTGGTCATCAAGGACCTGATCGAGGGCGACGGCGCCGAGGCCAAGGCCGGCGACACCGTGTCCACCCACTACGTGGGCGTGGCCTGGTCCACCGGTGAAGAATTCGACGCCTCCTGGGGCCGCGGCGCACCGCTGGACTTCCGGGTCGGCGTCGGCCAGGTCATCCAGGGCTGGGACCAGGGCCTCCTGGGCATGAAGGTCGGCGGCCGCCGCCGGCTCGAGATCCCCTCCGAACTGGCCTACGGCTCCCGTGGCGCCGGCGGAGCGATCGGCCCCAACGAGGCCCTGATCTTCGTGGTCGACCTCGTGGCCGTCCGCTAAGGGCGTACCACCCCCGCCGGGCCCCTAAGCCCGGCACCTTCCGCGGCGGCGCGGCACCCAGGAGGAAACGACTTCCCCGGGTGCCGCGCTTCCGCCGTTTAACGCCGCGGAACTTTAGTAGCCTTGCGGGGTGTCCGCCTCACGTACCGAACGTCTCCTGAACCTGCTGATCGCGCTGCTGAACACCACCTACGGCCTGCGCCGCGGAGAGCTGCGCCGCAAGGTCTACCACGACACCACCAGCTCCGAGGCCGCCTTCGGGCGGATGTTCGAACGGGACAAGGACGAACTCCGCCGCTTCGGCTTCGAGGTGGAGACCGTCATGGACAAGGGCTGGGGCTCTGACGACCCGGCCACCACCCGCTACCGGATCGGCAAGGAATCCAACCGGCTGCCGGACGTGAGCCTCACCCCGGAGGAATCCACGGTCCTCATGCTGGCGGCCCAGCTGTGGGAGCAGGCAGCGCTGGGCTCCGCCGCCCGCAACGCCGTCCGCAAGCTCCAGGCCGCCGGCGGCCTGGCCGACGCCGAGCTCCCCGCCGGCGTCCAGCCCCGGATCCGCCCCGCCGGGCAGGGCTTCGAGGACCTGGTCACCGCCGTCCACGCCCAGCACCCGGTGGCGTTCGCCTACCGCGCGGGCAGCACCGGCCGCGAGGAACAGCGCACCGTGGAACCCTGGGGCCTTGGCAGCCGCTTCGGCCAGTGGTACCTGATCGGCTACGACCGTGGCCGCAAGGACAAGCGGTTCTTCCGGCTCTCCCGATTTACCTCCGCCGTCACGGTCCTGGAACAGGAAACCTTCACCCCGCCGCCGGCGTTCAACGTCCGCGACCAGCTCGCGGCCCTGCCCGAGCTGCCCGTCCGGCACGCCGCCGTCGACGTCGCCGCGGGCGCCCTGCCGGGGCTGCGGCGGCACGCAGCGGACCCAGACACAGTGGACGCTACTGGGGGAGCGGACGACGGCGGCGCTGGCCCCCGCGGGGGCTACGACCGGCTGCTGTTGCCGTACCGGGACGAGGAGACGTTGGCCGCCGAACTCGCCGCGTACGGGGCGAAGGCCGTCGTCGCCGGCCCGGCCCAGCTGCGGGACGCGGTGCTGCGCCGGCTGGATGCCGCGGCGCAGTTCGCGGCCGCTCCGGCGCCCGCCGTCGACTTCGCCCCCGCCGGACCCCAGGCAGTGAAGCGCACCCGGAAACGCACCTCCGAGGATCAGCTCAAGCGCATGCTCCAGCTGATCCCGTTCCTGGTGCACAACCAGGGACTGCACATCAGCGAGGTGGCCGACCGCTTCGGTGTCACCCGGAAGGTGCTCGAGGAGGACCTCCAAATCCTGATCTGCTCCGGCCTCCCGGAGGGTTACCCAGACGACCTGCTGGACATCCGCTGGGATGACGACCACGTCTTCATCATCCAGGACCTGGACCTCACCCGGCCCGTCCGCTTCACCGTCGATGAGGCCTGCGCGCTGCTCACCGGCATGGAGGCGCTCAACGGCCTGCCCGGCATCGCGGAGGGCGGAGCCCTGGAGTCCGTGACCCTCAAGCTGATGTCCGCCGCCGGCGAGGAGGGCCTCAAGGCCGCCGCCCTCTCCGGTCCCGAGGTCACCCCGCAGGACTCGGCGGCGCTGGAGACCGCACGGGAGGCCATCCGCTCCGGCTCCCAGCTGCACCTGCAGTACCTCGCCCCGCAACGCGACGCCGTCTCCGAACGCGACATCGACCCGCTGCGCCTCTACTCCCTGGACAGCACCTGGTACCTCGAGGCGTACTGCCACTCGGCAGAGGCGGTCCGGAACTTCCGCCTCGACCGGATCCAGGACCTTCGCCCCAACGGCAGGCCGGTGAGCGCCGCCGGAGCGCCCGCCGACGGTTTCCCGGTAAAGCTCTTCACCCCGAACGACGACGACGCCGTTGTGGTCCTCGAATTGACCCCGCGCGGCGCTGGCCTGGCGGACGAGTACTACGCCGAACGCACCGCCCCGCTGCCCGGGGGCAACCTCCTGGCCGAGGTGCGCTTCGGCAGCACCGACTGGGTGCCGATGCTGATGGCCCGCCACGGCGGCGACGCCCGCGTGGTGGCCCCCGCGGGGCTCGCCGCCGACGTCGCCCGCTGGCTGGATGCTGCGCTGGAATCGTACGGCGCGGCCGGAAACCCGCCGGCGCCGGCGCACCAGCGGCGGCAGCGCGGCTAGACTGAACAGCATGCCTTGGTGGTCCTGGATCCTGCTCTGGACGGCGCTGATTGCGTTGTCGCTGCTCTTCATCGGCGTGCTCGGCGTGCGGTTGTTCCGGCAGTTCATGGCCACCCTCAAGGATCTCGGTGAGGCGGGGGACCGGCTCGCGGCCTTCGGGGCGGCGCCGTCCACTCCCGGTTCAGCCGTTGTTCATGTGGACGGCCTAGGCTCGGACGGCGGCGCGGCAGAAGGCGGCACCCCGGGTCCTATGACGGCTCCGGGCGCGGCGGTTTTTGCCGCTCCCGCGCTGATGCGTCAGAATTACCATGCATCCAAAGCGGCACGGCAGGAAGCCCGGCGCATTCGCCGGATCCGGCGAAAAACGGAACGTGGCCAGCCGCAGGCACTGCGGGACCTCGATATCCGTTAGTCATTAGGATGTACCTAAACGAAAGGACCACCCAGCATGAGGCTTGAAGGCTGGCATCTCATCATCATCATCGTCCTGGCACTGGTGCTGTTCGCAGCGCCGAAGCTGCCGGGGATGGCCCGCAGCCTGGGTCAGTCGATGCGGATTTTCAAGTCCGAGGTCCGCGAAATGAAAAAGGACGGCAAGCCCGAGGCCGAGGTTGACCCGGACGCCGTCGAGGGCCGCGTGGTCAACCACCCCCGGACCGCAGGCCCCGAAGGCCACCCCGGCGGCGGAACCGACGTTCCCCCGTCCACGCGCGCCTAGAACCACATGGCAGTGACCATGAACCGACGGTCGAACCCCGAGGGCCGGATGGCCCTGATCGATCACTTCAAAGAGCTGCGCAACCGGCTCTTTAAGTCGGCGATCGCCGTTGTGCTGGGCACGGTCGTCGGCTTCCTGGTTTACCAGCCCATCCTCGCGGCCCTGATCAAACCGATCCGGGACCTCAACGAGCACGAGGGCCGGCAGGCGTCGCTGAACTTCGACGGCGTCGCCAGCTCCTTCGACCTGATGATCCAGGTCTCCGTGTTCCTCGGCCTGCTGGTGGCCAGCCCGGTCTGGATCTACCAGCTCTGGGCCTTCATCGTGCCCGGGCTGCACAAGAAGGAACGCCGCCTGGCGCTCTCCTTCGTGGCCGCGGCCGTCCCGCTCTTCGTCGGCGGCGTGCTGCTGGCCTGGCTGGTGCTGCCGAACGCGGTCCGGGTTCTCACCGAGTTCACCCCCTCCGGCGGCTCCAACTTCATCAGCGCCCAGGTCTACCTGTCCTTCGTGCTGCGTCTGCTGCTCGCCTTCGGCATCGCGTTCCTGCTGCCGGTGGTGCTGTTTGGACTCAACCTGGCCGGACTGGTCAAGGGCCGCCAGCTGCTCAAGAGCTGGCGGATCACGGTCTTCCTGGTCTGCCTGTTCGCGGCGATGGCCGCCCCCGGCGCGGACGCGACCAGCATGTTCTACCTGGCCGTGCCCATGCTGGTGCTGTTCTTCACCGCGATCGGGTTGTGCCTGCTCAACGACCGGCGCCGCGAGAAGAAGGCGGCGAAGATCGACGCCGAGACCGAGGCCACGGCAGACCGCGCCACCCCCAGCTCCGAACTGGAGAATCTCTAGGCCGGAGCGCATTAGGCTGGAAGCATGTCGTTGAACCCTGAGCCCGAGTCGCCCTCCGAGCGCTACCGGGCCAGCGTCGAACGGGCCGCCGAGGCCAGGACCTACCTGGGTGGTTTCACCCGTTCGCTCGCCTTTGACCTTGACCCGTTCCAGCGCGAGGCCTGCCTGTCCCTGCAGGCCGGCCGCGGAGTGTTGGTGGCTGCGCCCACCGGCGCCGGGAAGACCATCGTCGGCGAATTCGCCATCTACCTGGCCCTGCAGCGCGGCCTGAAGGCGTTCTACACCACGCCCATCAAGGCCCTCAGCAACCAAAAATACACCGAGCTGGCCGGCAAGTACGGCGCCCAGAATGTGGGCCTGCTGACCGGTGACACCAGCATCAACGGCGAGGCCCCCGTAGTGGTGATGACCACCGAGGTGCTGCGCAACATGCTCTACGCCGGCTCCGAGACCCTGGACGACCTGGGCTTCGTGGTGATGGACGAGGTGCACTACCTCGCCGACCGGTTCCGCGGCGCGGTCTGGGAGGAGGTCATCATCCACCTCCCCAGCGAGGTCCAGGTGGCCTCGCTCAGCGCCACCGTCTCCAACGCCGAGGAATTCGGCGCCTGGCTGGACACCGTCCGCGGCCAGACCGACGTCATCGTCTCCGAACACCGGCCCGTCCCGCTCTGGCAGCACGTCATGGTGGGCCGGAAGATCGTGGACCTCTTCGCCGGGGACACCACCTTCGACGAGGTCGCCGCCGCCGGACCGTCTGATGCGGACGACGTCGCCGCGGGCGACGGGGTCACCGTTGCCGGCACCCTCGAGGGTGGCACGACCGACGACGGCGGCAGCCGCCCCGCGGCGCCCGCCAAGCGCCGGGCCATCACCGAAAAGGCCGGCTTCGAGGTCAACCCGGAACTGCTCTCGATGGCCAAGGCCGAGAGCCAGATGAACTTCCGCGGACGGTTCGGCCACGGCGGCCGCAGCCAGCGCCGGCACCGGAACCAGCGGGATGAGGCGCCCCAGTCCGCGCAGCGCAGCCCGGTCCGGAAGGCCAGCCGCCCGCAGGTAATCGCAAGCCTGGACCGGATGGACCTGCTCCCGGCCATCACCTTCATCTTTTCCCGGGCCGGCTGCGACGCCGCGGTGGCTCAGTGCGTCTCCGCCGGGCTCTGGCTCACCACGGAGAAGGAACAGGCCGTCATCGCCAGCCGCGTGGACGAGGCCGCCCAGGACATCCCCTCCGACGACCTGGACGTCCTGGGCTTCTGGAGCTGGCGGGACGGGCTGCTCCGCGGCTTGGCCGCCCACCACGCCGGCATGCTGCCCACCTTCAAGGAGGTAGTGGAGAAGCTCTTCGTCGACGGTCTGGTCAAGGCCGTGTTCGCCACCGAGACCCTGGCCCTGGGCGTGAACATGCCCGCCCGCTGCGTCGTGCTGGAGAAGCTCGACAAGTTCAACGGCGAGGCGCACGTGAACATCACGGCGGGGGAGTACACCCAGCTCACCGGCCGTGCCGGACGCCGCGGCATCGACGTCGAGGGCCACGCGGTCGTGCTCTGGCAGCCGGGCACCGACCCCGCCGCCGTCGCCGGCCTCGCCTCCCGCCGCACCTACCCGCTCAACTCCAGCTTCCGGCCCACCTACAACATGTCGATCAACCTCGTGGCCCAGTTCGGCAGGGCCCGGGCACGCGAGATCCTCGAATCCTCGTTCGCGCAGTTCCAGGCCGACCGGTCCGTGGTGGGCCTGGCCAAGCAGGTCCGCAGCCGGGAGGAGTCGCTGGCCGGCTTCCACAAGGCCATGACGTGCCACCTGGGCGACTTCACGGAATACACCCGGATCCGCCGGGCCCTCTCCGAGGCGGAAAAGTCGGCGTCGCAGAACTCCTCGCGGGCCCGCAAGTCGGTCACCGAGGACTCCCTGAGCCGGCTGCTGCCCGGCGACGTCGTCGACGTGCCCTCCGGCCGCACGCCCGGTCTCGCCGTCGTCCTCAGCTCCGACCACCAGTCGCGCGAACCGCGGCCGGCCATCATGACCATGGAGCACCAGCTGCGCCGGATCGGCCTGCACGATCTCGAGGGCCCCATCAGCCCCCTGACCCGGGTGCGGATCCCGAAGTCGTTCAACGCCAAGGTGCCCAAGTCCCGCCGGGACCTGGCCTCCTCCGTGCACAACGCGCTGCGGGAAAACAGGCCGCCGGCGCCGCCGAACCGCAACGAGGACTTCGGCCGCGCCGCCGCGGCGCCCAACCTGGAGCGGAAGATCACCGAGCTGCGGCGGGAACTGCGTGCCCACCCCTGCCACGGCTGCAGCGAACGCGAGGACCACGCCCGCTGGTCCGAGCGCTGGTGGAAGCTCCGGCAGGAGACCGACGGCCTGGTCCGCCAGATCCAGGGCCGGACCAACACCATAGCCAAGACCTTCGACCGGGTCTGCGGCGTCCTCTCCGCCTACGGCTACCTGGAAACAGGGGAGTCCGGAACGGTCTCGATCAGCCCTGACGGGCAGCGGCTGCGCCGGATCTACGGCGAGAAGGACCTGCTGATTTCCCAGTCGCTGCGCCTCGGAGCGTTCAGTGACCTGGATGCCGCCGAGATCGCGGCCCTCGCCAGCGTGCTGGTTTACCAGGCGAAACGCGAGGAGCGGGGCCTGCGGCCCAAGATGCCGAGCGTTTCCCTGGAGTCCGCGGTCGACATTGTGGTCCGGGAATGGTCCGCGCTGGAGGACGTCGAGGAGGCGAACAAGCTGCCCCTGACCGGGGAACCGGAGCTGGGGCTGGTCTGGCCGGTCTTCAAGTGGGCCAAGGGCCGGCACCTTCAGGAGGTGCTCAGCGGCACCGACCTGGCCGCCGGCGACTTCGTCCGCTGGGTCAAGCAGATCATCGACATGCTGGACCAGCTGGCCAAGATCCCCGGGCTGGAGCCCCGGGTCTCGCGGCTCTGCTCCGACGCGATCAGCCTGATTAAGCGCGGCGTCGTCGCTTACTCGGCCGTCGCCTGACCCCGGCCAGCTCCCTGGCCCTCACCAGATTCACGGCGGTTTCGGCCGCCCACCGCAGTCACGCCGCCGGAGTGCCCGGCGGCCCGCAGTAAGGAGTTCGTTGTCCATGACCGCTTCACCCTCCGAGTCCCGGCCCGCCACCACCGAGCGTAAGGTCACGCTGTACCGCAACGGCTCGGTCTACACCGCGGCCGATCCCTTCGCGACGGCGATGCTGGTGGACGGGGACACGGTGGCGTGGGTGGGGTCCGAGCAGGCCGCCACCTCCATCGCGGACGACTCGATGACCATCGTCGACCTGCAGGGCGCGCTGCTGGCCCCGGGCTTCGTCGATTCCCACGTGCACCTGACCGAGACCGGCATCGCGCTCGAATCCTTGCAGCTGGGCCAGGTGCGCTCCGGCGCCGAGCTGCTCGATGCGGTCGCCCGCCACGCTGCCGCGGCATCCGGCAGCAGCACGGGAGCCGGGACCGACGGCGGGACGATCCTGGGCCACGGCTGGGACGAGTCCCTGTGGTCCGATCCGACCCTGCCCGGCCGGGAGGAGCTCGAGCGCGCCGCCGGCGGCCGCCCGGTCTACCTGTCCCGGGTTGATGTCCACTCCGCGCTGGTGTCCGCGTCCCTGGCCACCGCCGCCGGGCTGTCCGGACTCGACGGCTTCGGCGCCGACGGCCAGGTCAAGCGGGCCGCGCACACGGCCGCCCGCCGCGCCGCCCGGGATCTCCCGGCCGCCGCGCTGCGCGGCTACCAGCAGGCGGCGCTGGCCCGGGCAGCCGCCAACGGTTATGTGGCGCTGGCCGAGATGGGCGCCCCGCATATCGGCGGCGTCGAGGACCTGCGGATCGCCGCAGGCTGGAACGACGCCGGCCGTCCCGGCCCCGCCATGCCCGAGGTGCTGCCGTATTGGGGCCAGCTGGCAGGCTCGGAGGCCGAGGCCAGGTCCATCCTGGCGGACCTGGGCGTCTCCGTCCTCGGCCTGGCCGGTGACCTCAACATGGACGGCTCGATCGGCTCCCGGACGGCAGCCCTGCGCGAGGACTACGCGGACGCACCGGGGGAGCGGGGCACGCGGTATCTCTCGGTCGAGGAGGCCGCCGCCCACATCGCTGCGTGCTCGCTGCTGGGCCTGCAGGCCGGCTTCCACGTGATCGGCGACGCGGGCCTGGACGCCGCCCTTGAGGCGCTGGACCAGGCGGCGTCCGAGGTGGGCGAGCAGCGCGTGCGCGCCGCCGGCCATCGCCTGGAACACGTCGAATTGGCCGACGCCGCCGCGATCGGCCGCCTGGCCAAGTACTCGGTGACGGTCAGCGCCCAGCCGGTCTTCGACGCCCTGTGGGGCGGCCCGGACAGCCTCTACGCGCGGCGCCTCGGCGGCCGGCAGCTGGGCATGAACCCCTTCGGGTCCTTCTACTCCGCCGGCGTGCCGGTGTGTTTCGGCAGCGACAGCCCCGTCACCCCGCTGAGCCCCTGGTCCAGCGTCCGGGCCTGCCTGGAACACCACGACGAGGGCGAACGCATCTCCGCGCGGGCAGCGTTCCTGGGACACACCCGCGCCGGCTGGCGCGCGGCCCGCTACCGGAACCCGATGGCGGGCCAGCTGGTCCCCGGCGCCCCGGCCAGCTTCGCGGTCTGGGAGGTCGAGGAACTCATGGTTCAGGTGGCCGACGGCCGGGTGCAGTCCTGGAGCACCGATCCGCGCGCCCGCACTCCGCTGCTCCCGGCGCTGGACACCGGCAGCGACCCGGTCTGCCTGCAGACCGTCCGCGACGGCGTCGAACTCTACGCGAGCGGTTCGCTGGGCCGCTGACCCGCCGCCGGCGCGGCCCGAACGGCCCGCCGGCGCCCGGACTCCCTGTCTATAATGGGAAGCTGTGCCCGTCGTCGGCTCCCGCCGACCATTCCGGCCTGCCGACCGCTCCCTCCAAGGAAAGGCCCCGCTGTGCGTGTCCTCACGATCATCCCGACTTACAACGAGCTGGAATCGTTGCCCAAGACCCTTGGACGCCTGCGCACCGCCGTGCCCGCCTCCGATGTGCTGGTGGTCGATGACAACAGCCCCGACGGCACCGGCGCGCTGGCCGACCGGATGGCGGCTGAGGACAGCCAGGTCCACGTGCTGCACCGGGCGGGCAAGGCCGGCCTGGGTGCCGCCTACATCGCGGGCTTCAAGTGGGGCCTCGACGCCGGCTACGACATCCTCGTGGAGATGGACGCCGACGGTTCGCACAAGCCCGAGCAGCTCCCGCAGCTGATCGAGGCCGTGGAGCAGGGCGCCGACCTGGCGATGGGTTCCCGCTGGGTTCCCGGCGGCAGCGTGGTCAACTGGCCGCTGTACCGCCAGGCGATTTCCCGCGTCGGCAGCACCTACGCCCGAATCATGCTCGGCGTCAACATCAAGGACGTCACCGGCGGCTTCCGCGCGTTCCGCCGCAGCACCCTGGAGAAGCTGAACCTGGATTCGGTCGATTCGGTGGGCTACGGCTTCCAGGTGGACCTGGCCTGGCGCGTCGCCCGGTTGGGCCTGACCATCGTCGAACGCCCCATCACCTTCGTCGAGCGTGAGCTGGGCGCCTCCAAGATGAGCGGCAACATCGTGGTGGAAGCCATGATCAACGTCACCAAGTGGGGCCTGACCGCCCGCTGGAACACCCTGAGCCACAAGCTCGGCCGCAAGTAGCCAGGGGCCGACCGGCACAACGGCGCAGGCAAAGCAGCCAAAGAAAAAGCCGGGCCGGAACCCCTGAGGGGTTCCGGCCCGGCTTTCTTTGTCTCATGACCTAGGCGGAGCGGCGTTCCCCGCGGCGTTCGCGCAGGATGGTGAGCCGGTCCTCGAGGATCTGCTCCAGCTCCGGCAGGGAGCGGCGTTCCAGCAGCATGTCCCAGTGCGTGCGGACAGCCTTTTCGTTGCCGTTGACCGGACGCTCGCCGTCAACCAGGAGCGCTTCCTTACCGGTCTTGGAAACCCACACAGGGGGAATCTCGGCCTCGGAGGAGAAGGTGACGAATACCTGCTCGCCGTCCGCGCAACGGTATTCGACCCGCTGGCGCGGAGCGGGCTCGACGCCGGATTCGGTCTCCATGCTCTGTGCGCCCAGGCGCATACCCCGCAGGCTGCGATCGCTCATTTTTTCTCCCTCATGATCGGTTCGCAGGGCCGGAACCCTGCGCTAGTCCGTGGACTGAACCCGCCGGACTACTGTGTGCATTGCGTTCTCCGGTGAACCCGTTGCAGGCGGCGCGGCCGGTCGGAGGACCTGCCGTTGTGCCGCGGTGTTCTGCCACCGGATATAACGCTCAGCGAAGCCTATTTGTTCCAGCAGGGTGAACCGGCCGGACAAATACTCCACTATACTCGGCCGGGGCCCGTCCGGCAAAGGGGGCGCGGTAAAGGCAAAGCGGCAAAGAGAACGCCGGGCCGCTGCCGGCCCGGCGCTCCCAAGATTTCGCAGGGAGTGCGGTCAGTGCTCCGCGGCGCCCGCTGCAGTGCCCGTCGACGACGTAGCTGCCGGGACTGCCGGCGTCGTCGGTGCCCCACCCGCAGCCGGCGCACCGGCCGGAGGTTCGGGGGAGAGGCCGCCCAGGGCGCCGCCGATGCCCTTGAGGGCCTCGCCCACCTCGCTGGGGATGATCCAGAGCTTGTTCGAGCTGCCCTCGGCCAGCTTGGGCAGCGTCTGCAGGTACTGGTAGGCCAGCAGCTTCTGGTCCGGGTTGCCCTGGTGGATCGCCTCAAAGACCTTCTGGATGGCCTGGGCCTCGCCGTCGGCCCGCAGGATCGCCGCCTGGGCGTCGCCCTCGGCCTTGAGGATGGAGGACTGCCGCTGGCCCTCGGCGGTGAGGATCGCGGATTGCTTCGTGCCCTCGGCGGTCAGGATCGCGGCGCGGCGGTCACGCTCGGCGCGCATCTGCTTCTCCATCGAGTCCTGGATGGAGTGGGGCGGATCGATGGCCTTGAGCTCCACCCGGGACACCCGGATTCCCCACCGGCCGGTGGCCTCGTCCAGCACGCCGCGGAGCTGGCCGTTGATCTGGTCGCGGGAGGTCAGTGCCTCCTCCAGGTTCAGGCCACCCACCACGTTGCGCAGCGTGGTGGTGGTGAGCTGTTCCACGGCCTGGATGTAGTTGGCAATCTCGTAGGTGGCGGCGCGGGCGTCGGTGACCTGGAAGTAGACCACGGTGTCGATGGAGACCACCAGGTTGTCCTCGGTAATCACCGGCTGCGGCGGGAAGGAGACCACCTGTTCGCGTAGGTCCAGCAGCGGCAGGAGCCGGTCAACGAAGGGGATCAGGATGGTCAGCCCGGGGTTCAGCGTCCGCTGGTACTTACCGAGCCGTTCCACCACGCCGGCCCGGGCCTGCGGGATGATCCGCACCGACCTGACCAACACGATTATCACGAACGCCACGAGTACCAGCAGTACTACTGCGACTGCGATATCCATACATCACCTTTTCCCCAAATATGTGGTTTTGCTGTGCGGCGGGTCCGCCGCGGGATCTCACGTTGTGTGCTTGCGGGCCTAGGCGCCGGAGTCGGGGGCGCCCGGGTCCAGTGTCCGGTCCAGGACTTCAGCGCCTCCACGCGGGACGACGACGGCGGTGGCGCCGTCGATGGCGCTGACGGTGGCGGTCTGGCCCGGTTCGAGGACGCCGGAGTCCAGCCGGGCGGTCCAGACGTCGCCGCCGATCTTGACCAGGCCGCCGGCTGAGCTGACCTGCTCCAGGACGACGGCCGGCTCGCCGATCAGGCGTTCGATGTTGCTGCGCTGGTCCGCGGGACTGCTGCGCAGGTGCTTCAGGGCGATGGGGCGGACAAAGCCGACCATCAGGAGGGACACGACGCTGAAGATGACGATCTGCAGCCAGAGGTCCGCTCCGCCGAGGGAGGCCGCCAGGCCCGCGAGTGCGCCGCCGCCGAGCATGATGAAGAACAGGTCGAGCGTCAGCATTTCCACCACGGCGAACACCAGGAACACCGTGAGCCACAGCGCCCACCAGTTGTCGGCCAGCCATTCAAACATCGTTTCCCCCTGGATGTTTTCTTGGTACGGTGCCGCAGACGCGGCCCCGTAAAGTCTTTCCATCCTAGGCGGGATGCGGTGCCAGGTGGGGTTCCGGTCCGGCAGTAGCCGGGAACGTAGTGAAGTCGTTACCCGCCGGCGGGGCGCGGTTCTGGCCGCCGCTCTCTCTACAGCGGCGTGAAGACGCTGATCCGGAACCGGGCCGTCACCGCGGTGCGGGAGGCCAGGCGGGCCCGGGTCTCCTCGAGGGATGCCCGGTCCAGGTGATGCCCGGCGGGGCCCATCAGGGCGAGCTTCACGACGTCGTCGGGCGTGAGGTCCAGGGCGATGTCCACCTCGCGTCCGGGCAACGCCGTGAAATGCCCGGCCAGACCCGCCGCCAGCCGTTCCTCCTTGGCCGGTTCGATGCCCAGCATGCCCGTGGTGCCTGCGACCTCCGTTAGGTGTCCTGGGCGCGGGGTCACCACGATCAGCCTCCCGCCGGGGCGCAGGACGCGGGCGAATTCGGCGGCGTTGCGCGGCGCGAAGACCACCATGACCACGTCGACGGCGGCATCCCGGACGGGCAGCGGCTGCCAGATATCGGCGACGAGGTTCGCCGCGCCAGGATTCAGCCGGGCCGCGCGGCGCAGGGCGAACTTCGAGATATCCAGCCCGACGGCGGCGGCGGGAACCCGGTCCAGGACGGCGCGGAGGTAGTGACCGGTGCCGGTGCCGGCGTCCAGGATGGCCGGTCCGGCTTCCGAGGCGTCTTCAGCGGTGCTGGCTTCCCCCGCCGCCCCGCCTCCGGCGCCCGTCAGCGCCGCCGCGGCGAACTCCGCGAGGGCGTCGGCCAGCGGCCGGTAGTGGCCGGCGGACAGGAAGTCGTGCCGGGCCGCCACCATGTCAGCCGAGTCCGATTCGAACACGGTGCCCTTGCCGGTCAGGAGGTTGATGTAGCCCTGTTTGGCGGCGTCGAATGAATGCCCGGCGTCGCAGACCAGGCCGCCGCCGTCGGCCGCCCCGGGAAGGAAGCCTCCCCGGCACAGCGGGCAGGCGAGGAGGGCACGGGAGGCGGAAAGCATAGTCTCCATCGTAGGGCCGGCCGCCTCCGGCCCGAGGAGCCCGCGGACCTCCCGGAGAACTCCCTCGCCTCCCGCCGCAGCTGGGCGATGCCGCCGCAACGCCGGACTGTGAGGTATTTCACCTGCCGCCGGGACGGGGCTAGGCTCGCACTCGTGAAACCCCAACATGTGACCCTGCTCAAGTCTGTCTCCGCGCCCGCCGTCCACCCCGACGGAACCCACGCCGTCGTGTCCGTGGTGCGCCCCGATTTCGACGCCGATTCCTACGTGGGCCAGCTGTGGTCCGTCTCCGCGGACGCGGACCGGGCACCGCGCCGGCTGACCCGCGGCTTCCGCGACACCGCGCCCGCCATCTCCCCGGACGGGCAGGTCCTGGCCTTCATCCGCGCCGCGGCGGGCGGGAAGCCGCAACTGCACATCGTGGAGGCCGGCGGCGGCGAACCCGTTGCCGTCACCGACGCGCCGCTCGGAGTGGGCGCCTTCGCCTGGTCCCCGGATTCCCGCAGCATCGTTTTCGCCGCCCGCACCCCGGAGGACGGCCGCTACGGCACGGTTGACGGCGTCTCCGCAGGCGGCGAGGACGCCCGCCTGATCACCGACTACCAGTACCGGATGAACGGCGTGGGCTACACGGCCGACAAGCCCCAGCAGCTCTTCCTGCTGGATGTCCCGGCGCTCACCGACGAACCCTGGGTGGCACCGGCCGGCCGGGCCCTCAAGGACGCCGGCAAGCACGCGTCCAAGGACGCCGAGGACACGAAGCCGTCAGGCAAACTGCCGGAAGCGCACCAGCTGACCCACGCGGCAACCGACCACGACGGCGCAGTCTTCAGCGCCGACGGCAGCCACGTCTACTTCACCGCCGCCCTGCACGAGGGACACGATCGGGACCTGGTCACCGGCATCTACCGTGTCCCGGTCGGCGCCGCTGCTAACGCCGACGAGGCCCCCGCCCCGGAAGAGGTCCGGCCCGCTGCGGCCGGCACTGGCACCCTGTCCATCGGTGCCGTCCGGGAGAGCCGCGACGGCCGCCACCTTTACTTCCTGGCCCAGGACCTCGGTCCGGAGGGACTGGACTTCGTGGCCCGCAACACCGCCCTCTACGTGATGCCCCCGGCAGGCGGGGACGCGGTCCGGCTCAGCGACCCGGAAACCCAGGACATCGCGGGCCCGCTGGAACCGGCCGGGACGGACAGCGTGCTGGTGATGAACAATGCGCGCGGTGCCGTTGAGCTGCTCCGCTTTGGCCCCGACGGCAGCAGCACCGCTCTGACCGCCGGGCCGCGCGTGGTCACCGGCGCCGCGGAAGCAGCCGGAACCGTCTGGATCAGTTTCACCGACGCCGGGACCTGCGGTGACGTCGCCGTGCTCGGCGAGGGCGAGGCCCGGACGCTCACCGACTTCTCGGCTCCGCTGCGGGAGGAGGCCGGCGTGCTGGTGCCGCAGGAGCTCACCTTTGCCTCACCGGACGGCTACCCGGTGCACGGCTGGCTGGTCATGCCCGAGGGCAGCGGCCCGCACCCGGTGCTGCTGAACATCCACGGCGGCCCCTTCGCGCAGTTCACCGGGGCGCTCTTCGACGAGGCGCAGGTCTACGCCGGTGCCGGGTACGCGGTGCTGATGTGCAACCCGCGCGGCTCTGCCGGCTACGGCCAGGAGCACGGGCGCAGCATCAAGGAGCGGATGGGCACTGTGGACATGCAGGACGTCCTGGCCTTCCTGGACGGTGCGTTGGAGAAGTTCGCGGAGCTCGACGGCGGCGCGCTGGGCATCATGGGTGGCTCCTACGGCGGCTACCTGACGGCCTGGACCATCAGCCACGACCACCGCTTCAAGGGCGCAATCGTCGAACGCGGCTTCCTGGACCCGGTCAGCTTCACCGGCTCGGCCGACATCGGCTGGTTCTTCGGCGGCGAGTACACCGGCCGCTCGGCGGAGCAGATGGAAGCCCAGAGCCCTATGGCCCGGATCGGCGAGGTGCGCACTCCCACCCTGGTGATCCACAGCGAGGAGGACCTGCGCTGCCCGGTGGAACAGGGCCAGCGCTACTTCACGGCGCTGAAGCAGCAGGGCGTGGAGACGGCCTTCCTGGTCTTCCCGGGCGAGAACCACGAGCTGTCCCGCTCGGGCACGCCGCACCACCGCCGGCAGCGGTTCGAGCAGATCCTGCAGTGGTGGGGCCGGTATCTGCCGACGGCCACTAACGCAGTGTCCTAAGCCCCGGGCCCTAGGCCCGCGAGTCACCCAAGGCCCGGCAGGAATCCCAGTTCCTGCCGGGCCTTTGTGATGTCCGGCTGGGCCCAGCGGGCGGCGTATTCGGTGTTGGTGGTCAGGGACCGCAGTTCTGCCTTGTCCAGGTACAGCACGCCGTTGACGTGGTCCGTCTCGTGCTGGACGATCCGGGCCTGCCAGCCGGTGAACTCCCGCGTTGTCACCTCGCCGTCCGGGCGGGTAAAGGTCAGGCGCACCGATTCGGGGCGCAGTACGGCGGCCTGCAGTCCGTTGACGGACAGGCACCCCTCGTAGAAAGCCTTTCGCTCTGTGCCGAGGGGTTCGTAGCTGGGGTTGAGCATGGCGAAGAACTCCAGCGGTTGCCGACCCCGGACGGCAGCGACCTCCGGGTCGACGTCGAACGTGTCCTCCAGCACGGCCAGCCGCAGCGGGATGCCCAGCTGCGGGGCGGCCAAACCCACCCCCGGCGCCTTGTGCATTGCCCGGCGCATCATGTCAATCAGGGCGGACAGGGTGGGGGCGTCCAGCTGCCCGGTAAACGGGGCCGCGCTCTGCCGGAGCACCGGGTGGCCGGCCTGCACGATCGGCGGCAGCACCCCGGCCTCAAGGATCCGGTGGACGGTTTCCCGGATCTTGTCGTCGAGGGAATGAGTGCCCGCGGAATCGGTGTCCGCGCTGGTGGGATCGGTGTCTGGGCTGAGGTCGCTGGCGTCTGCTGGCATGGCACCAGACTACTGGCGACCGCACGCGGCGGTGACGAAATCGTAGATCCTGCCGCGCAGCGCCGGCCCGGCGTCGATCTTGAGTGTGCCTGCCCGGCCTGCCACGGTGACGTGCAGCGGTATCAGCGTGCCCACCTTGTCCTCGGCCACGGCGTGCGGGTCGCACCGCGCCGGCCGCAGGCCCAACGGGACCACGCGTTCGGGCTGGTCGGCGGTGATCTCCAGCGCGTGCGGCCACGGCGCCGCGGCGTCTTCGGCCAGCAGCGTGGTGCCGCCGACGCCATCGATGGTGAGCGCTTGCTTCGACGTCGAATCTCCAGCGTGTCGCGGGGTGATGACGAGGTCGACGACGGCGGCGCGGCCGTCCGCGGTGGGCCGCAGATCCGGGGCGAACCGGAAACCCACGATGGCATTCGCCGCCTGCGCCACGCACTGTTCGTCGTGGTTCCGGGTCAGCACCCCGAAAGGGTCGGTGACGGGAACAGTGACCTGGCTGACCGCCCCTGTGGCGTCGCGGAGCCGCAGGGTTGCCCCGCCGGCCGCCGCTTCGCCGCCGGATGTCGGCCCCGCGGAGTTGGTGCCGACAGCGCCGGACGCTTCGCCGGCCGCCGGGCACGCTGCGGCTGGAAGCGGGGCCGGGAGGCTCTTGGCCTGGCCCGGCGGCAGCTCGGTCCCGCCGCCCGGGGCCGCCCAGCCGATGGCGCCGGCGAACAGGCCGGTGGTCACGTCGGCCGCCTCGACGGTGAGGACGGCGGAGGTGGTGTTGGTCAGCTGGATCTCCACGATCTGCTTGCTGTAGTTGTCCCGGAACTGGTTCATCGCCACGGTCACGGGTGCAGCGGACGGGTTGCCGGTCGGGGCAGACGCGGTGGCGGGGACGGAGGACCCGGGCGTTGGTGCGGCCGGCGGCGATGTCCCCGTGGCGGCGGGGCCGGCGGGGACGGTGCAGGCCACGGCCAGCAACACGGACACCAGCAGCGGCACGATCGTCAGCGCGGCGCGGGCCCGACGTGGCGGGATCTGCGCCGTCCGCCTTTCCGGCGGTGGCCTGCGGCGGGTCGGAGGGCTGCCCATGCGGCCAGTGTAGGCGCGGGTGCCGCACCAGGGCAGGCGCCGGCACCTCCAGTTGCCTGCACGGGGAGGTGCGAGGTCCGGATCGGTTAGTCTCAAGGCATGACTGACGCAGCGCCCCTGGACCGTGTGCTGGGCCTGCTCCGTGCCATCGAGTCCGGTGCCGGGTCCGCCGCATTGGAGCCATTTCTCGCCGAGGACTATGTCCTGACGGAAGCGCCCCACCTGTTGGACCCCGCCGGGAGCACCCGGACCCGGGAGCAGGTGCTCGCCGCCGCGGAACGCAGCGGAGAGGTCGTGACCGGGCAGCACTTCGACGTCCGCCGGACCACCTGCCAGGAGAACCGCGTGGTGGTGGAGGCGGAATGGTCGGCCGTCCTGCAGCTGGACCTGCCACTGTGGGACAGGGGTGAGACCATCCGCGCCCGGACCGCCTCGGTCTTCGAACTCCGCGACGGCCTGATCATCAGCCAGCACAGCTACGACTGCTACTACACCCCCGAGTAGGCGCCGCCCGCACGTCAGCGCCCAGTGAAGAGGCTCAGTGCATGGTGAAGCGGCGGGCCGTCCACCGGTTCAGCGCCGAAATTGACGCAGCCGCCGCGATTGCCCCGTTCCGGGCCGCGAGGACACCCGCCGGCAACGGCCGTCCCAACGCCATATTGATCTCGGATTGCCGCACGGCCCGGGCCGCGGCCCTGAGCCTGCGGTGCTCGAACGCCCGCACCCCGGGCACCGTGGACAGGTCAGTGGACCGCCCGGTGGCCAGTAACGAGGGGATGAGGCCGGCCAACTCGACGGCGTCCAGCCAGCCGAGGTTCATTCCCTGGCCGCCGATCGGGCTGATCTCGTGGGCGGCGTCCCCGATAAGGACGCAGCGCCCCGCGGCCATTCGCCGGACCAGCCGCGAGCGCACGCCGAAGGTGCTCAGCATGGTGTTGCTGCCGGCGTCGATACTGACGCCGGTGCGCCGTCGTATCTCCCCGGCCAGCCCGTGAGCCCCGTCGCCCGCGGGCGTGCCGCCGTTGAGGCGCACTACCCAGCGCCGCTGCGGGCCCGGCAACGGGAAGGACTCCACGATCCCTCCGGCGGCGAGGAAGAGTGCCGCGTCCGGGCCGAGGTGGGTGCCGTCGTCGAAGTCGCCCATCAGGTACCGGTCCGGGTAGTCCCGGCCGTGTGTCCCGAGGCCCGCGGCGGAGCGCACCGTGGAACGGACGCCGTCGGCGCCGATCACCAACGACGCCTCCAGGTAGTCCACGAGCCCGGCGCTGTCGGTGCGCACCCGCACCGGGCCGCCCTCCCGACCCCTACCCGCAAGCCCCGTCACCCGTACCCCGCAGCGGACCGCCCCGGGGTCCAAGCCGCGCAGCCTGGCCGCCAGGACCTCTTCCGTGGTGTTTTGCGGTAGGGACAACACGAACGGGTAGGGCCCGGGCACTGCATTGAAACTCATCTCCGCCAGGGTGCGGCCCGCGTTGACCGCCACGCCGCGCCGGATCGGGACGCCCCGGCGGATCAGCTCCTGGTCCACGCCGGCGCGGGACAGTGCGTTCAGGGCCGGCGGGTGGATGCCGATGGCGCGGGAGTGCCCGCCGGTCCCGGCGGTCCGGCGTTCCAGGACGGTGACGGATATCCCGCGCTGCAGAAGCAGCGTGGCCAGGAACAGGCCGACGGGCCCGCAGCCGACAATAGCGACGTCGCTCACGGGCGACGGCCCGGCGTCGCGGAATCGTCGGACGCGCCCTGACGGTCACCGGTGCCGGGAGGGACCTCACTGGCGGGGCGCTCCAGCAGCAGGAGGTTGCGGAACGGGAAGCCGGGCCGCACCGTCCAGCCCGGGGGAGCGGCGGCGCGCAGTTCGGCGGGCGTGTAGCTGCGGCGGATGGACGTCAGCCCGTCGGCCCGGATGAAGGATCCCCGGAATGGCAGGGCGGCGCCGGAGAACAGCCCGTAGGCCAGTGCGCTGCGCCGCAGGTCGTTGTGCAGGACCAGCCGGCCGGCCAGCGCCGCCGACTCGGCCAGGAACCCGGGCAGATGGTCGTCCGGGAGGTGGTGAAGGAGGTGGTTGGAGACCACGACGTCGAACCGCTCCCCGGCGGCCAGGAGCCCGGTGGTGTCCTGCCTCCGGAAGCTGACTCCTGGAGCCTTCCCCGCGGCAGCCCGGGCCTCGGCGAAGGCGGCGGCCCGCGGGTCCGGGTCCACGGCCGTGACCCGCAGCGGAAGCCGGTCTCGGGCGGCCCAGCGGGCCAGCCGGACGGCGACGTCTCCGCCGCCACAGCCGACGTCCAGCAGGGACACCGGGGCCCCTGCCGCCAGCAGCGGCCTGAGGTGCTGCCGGTAGATCCCCCGCCAGCCCGAGACGGCGCGGTTTACCAGGTCAAACTGCGCGTAGGTGCGCTCCAGCCTGTCGGGGTCGCAGTCATCCCGGTCCATTTCCTCGACGGCATCGGCCGCCCGGTCTCTGAGCAGCACGGAAGCTCTCAGGCCAGGGCGGAGGCTGGGACTGCGGCGGCGGCCGGCTCCGATCCGCGTGGCGAATCCTCCCTTGCCCCGATGACCTTGGTGAACAGCGCGGTCTCTACGGTCAGTCCGGGGCCGAACGCCATGGAGCAGATCTGCTCGCCGCGCCCGTCGCCGTCGTCCGCTCCCGGATCGACGGGGAGGTCCAGGATGTGCCTGAGGACGAAGAGCACCGTGGCGCTGCTCATGTTCCCGTAGTTGCGCAGCGTTTCCCGGGCCGGCCGCAGCTGCTCCTCGCTGAGGCCCAGCCGGGTTTCGACCTTGTCCAGGATGCTGCGGCCGCCCGGGTGGATGGCCCAGTGCCGGATGTCACCGTACGTGGCCCCGGCCAGGGAGGGGTCGCGGGCCAGGAGGGGTTCCAGGGCGCCGACGATGTGTTCGTCGATGATGTGCGGGACGTAGGTGCCCAGCACCATCTCGAAGCCGGCGTCGCCGATGTTCCAGGCCATGGCTTCTTCGCCCACGGGGGTGAGCACGGTTTCGAAGTGGTCCAGGGTCATCAGTGCCGGCGCGTCCGGGACGTCCCGGGCCGTAATGACGGCGGCGGCCGCCCCGTCGGCGAAGAGGGCAGAGCCCATGATGGTGTCCGGGTCGTTCGAGGTGCGCACGTGCAGCGAACAAAGCTCGGCGCAGACCACCATCACCACGGCGTCCGGGTCCGCCTCGCAGAAGGACGCGGCGGCCCGGAGCGCCGGGAACGCGGCGTAACACCCCATGAACCCGAGGTGGTACCGCCGGACGGAGGGGTTGAGGCCCAGGCCACGGACGATCTTGTAGTCGGGTCCGGGGTTGAAGAATCCGGTGCAGGAGACGGTGACCAAGTGGGTGATGTCCTCCCGGGCGATGCCGGGGCAGGCGTCGACGGCCTTCTCCGCGGCCTCGATGAAGAGTTTGCTGGCCTCGACGGCGAAGATGTCGTTACGGGCCTTGGTGCCCGGGCTCAGCAGCAGCCCGGTCGCGGCGTCGAAGAACTGCGGGTCTGGGGCTGCGCTGCGCGTGGTCAGTTCGTCGACGGCGGTGTAGCGCGTGTCGATCGCGGCGCCGTCGAAGCACGTGGCCACCAGGCGGGAGCCGAGCCTGCTGAGGCCCGGCTGGGCGGCGAAAACGTCGCGGGCTTCAGACTGGATCAGGACAGTGGGCGGGACAGCAGTTTCCAGGGACCTCAGGTAGACCGTCATGGTTCATTCTGTGGGAGCCCGGCGGATTAGACAATGGCGTCCGGGTCGCGGCCGGCGCCCGTCGTCGTCGTTCCCGCCCGCTAACGCCACCGACTGTTCTAAGCTGGCCCTGCACGCCCAATGGAAGGAGACGCGGCAGCATGACACCAGCAGGGGAGCCGGCCCTGGCGGCGGTCCACGTCGCGGACACCCATGACCTGATCCGGGTGCAGGGAGCACGGGAGAACAACCTCAAGGACGTCAGCGTTGAGATCCCCAAGCGCCGCCTGACCGCGTTCACTGGCGTCTCCGGCTCCGGCAAGAGCTCGCTGGTGTTCGCCACCATCGCGGCCGAGTCCCAGCGGATGATCAACGAGACCTACAGCGCCTTCGTGCAGGGGTTCATGCCCACCCTGGCGCGCCCCGACGTCGACCTCCTCGAGGGGCTGACGACGGCGATCATCGTGGACCAGGAGCGGATGGGCGCCAACCCCCGGTCCACGGTGGGCACCGCCACGGACGCGAACGCGATGCTCCGGATCCTCTTCAGCCGGATCGGCACCCCTCACGTCGGGCCGCCCACGGCATTCTCCTTCAACGTCCCCACCCGCAAGGCCAGCGGTGTCATGAGCACCGAGAAGTCCGGCCGGGTGGAGAAGAATGTGGTGCAGAACGTCGTCTACCTGGGCGGCATGTGCCCTCGGTGCGAGGGCATGGGGTCCGTGTCCGACATCGACCTGACCGCCCTGTATGACGAGACCAAGTCGCTGGCCGGCGGGGCGCTGACCATTCCCGGCTACAGCATGGACGGCTGGTACGGCCGGATCTTCAGCGGCTCCGGGTTCTTCGACATGGACAAGCCGATCAACAAGTTCACCAAGAAGCAGCTGGATGACCTGCTGTACCGCGAACCGACCAAGATCAAGGTCGAGGGTATCAACCTCACCTACGAGGGCCTGATCCCCAGGATGCAGAAGTCCATGCTGTCCAAGGATCCGGAGGCGATGCAGCCGCACATCCGCGCCTTCGTGGAGCGGGCGGTCACATTCCAGTCCTGCCCGGAGTGCGACGGGACCCGGCTCAGCAAGGAGGCCCGGTCCGCGCGGATCAACGGCAAGAACATCGCCGAACTCTGCGCCATGCAGATCACCGACCTGGCCGGCTGGATCCGGGAGCTCCGGGAACCGTCCGTGGCGCCGCTGCTGGGCGGCCTGCAGCACCTGCTGGATTCCTTCGCTGAGATCGGCCTGGGGTACTTGTCCCTGGACCGGCCGGCCGGGACGCTGTCCGGGGGAGAGGCGCAGCGGACCAAGATGATCCGCCACCTGGGATCCTCGCTGACGGACATCACCTACGTCTTCGATGAGCCCTCGATCGGCCTGCACCCGCACGACATCGAACGAATGAACGGGCTCCTGCTGCAGCTGCGGGACAAGGGCAACACGGTGCTGGTGGTAGAGCACAAACCCGAGACCATCGGCATCGCGGACCACGTCATCGACCTGGGGCCCGGCGCCGGAGCGGGCGGCGGTGAGGTGGTCTACCAGGGCACCGTGGCGGGGCTGCGGGGGAGCGGCACCGTTACCGGCCGGCACCTGGATGACCGGGCCGCGGTCAAGGACCCGGTGCGGACACCGGTGGGGGTATTGGAGGTCCGCGGCGCGTCCACGCACAACCTCAAGGACGTCGACGTCGACCTGCCGTTGGGCGTTCTGTGCGTGTTGACCGGTGTCGCCGGCTCCGGGAAGAGTTCGCTGGTTAACGGATCGGTGGCCGGGCGCGACGGCGTGGTGGTGATCGACCAGGCCGCCATCAAGGGTTCGCGGCGCAGCAACCCGGCGACCTACAGCGGGCTGCTGGAGCCCATCCGGAAGGCGTTCGCCAAGGCCAACGGCGTCAAGCCGGCGCTTTTCAGCTCCAATTCGGAGGGCGCCTGCCCGGCCTGCAACGGCGCGGGCGTGATCTACACGGACCTGGGTGTCATGGCCACGGTGGAATCGACGTGCGAGGAGTGCGACGGCAAACGCTTCCAGGCCTCCGTCCTGGAGTACACGCTGGGCGGCCGGAATATCGCCGAGGTGCTGGCGATGTCCGTGGCCGAGGCGAAGGACTTTTTCGGCGGGGGAGAGGCAGCCACCCCGGCCGCCCATAAGGTCCTGGACCGGCTCGCCGACGTGGGATTGGGTTACCTGAGCCTGGGCCAGCCGCTGACGACCCTGTCCGGCGGCGAGCGTCAGCGGCTCAAACTGGCGGCCCAAATGGCCGAAAAGGGCGACATTTACATCCTCGACGAGCCGACCACCGGACTGCACCTGGCCGACGTCGCGAACCTTCTGGCGCTGCTGGACCGGCTGGTGGACTCGGGCAAGTCGGTGATCGTCATCGAGCACCATCAGGCGGTCATGGCGCACGCGGACTGGATCGTCGACCTGGGTCCGGGTGCCGGGCACGACGGCGGCAGAATCGTTTTCGAGGGCACACCGGCTGAGCTGGTAGCCGCACGGTCCACGCTGACGGGCCAACATCTGGCCACCTATGTGGGCCACTAGACCGCTGACAACTAAACCCTTGAAAGTTCAACCGTAGGAAAGGAATTGGTGTCCATGACCCGCCAGAGTGTTCTCGCATCGACGGCACCGAAGCTCATTGGACCGTATTCACAGGCCGCCACGGCACCCGGACTGGGTGTGCTGTTCCTGTCCGGTCAGACGCCCATCGATGCGTCCACCGGCGAACTGGTGGACGGCGACGCTGAAGCACAGACCCGGCGGGTTTTTCACAATCTGGAGCAGGTTCTGACCGAAGTCGGCCTGGGCTGGGACGACGTCGTCAAGGTCAACGTGTACCTGACGTCGATGGCTGACTTTGCGGCGATGAACTCGGTGTACCGTGACATCTTCAATGAGCCGTTCCCGGCGCGCACCACGGTGGCTGTCGCTGAACTTCCGCTCAACGCGCGCGTGGAAATCGAACTGACAGCGGCACTGCGCTAAGCCCCTCCCGGGTTCCTGGCCGTAACGCCGATAATCAACATTATGTAAAGTAAAGCTGAATTACCCCTCTCCGCCCACGCGCCTTCCCGGGCTCCGCGTACCGCGTCGTCGCCGTTTCTCCCCGCACGTGGACCACACTGGATGCCGGGAAGACATCATCGACCAGGGGGAAATCGTGGCAGCAGCAGGAACCGATCAAAATAGCGCAGATGCCTGGTCCGGCGTCGGGCCTTCGTACGCGCAGAGTTTCGCCCACCTGTGCGCGGGCACCATCGCGCCGCTGCTTGAGGCAACAGCCGGGATCATTGGCCCGTTGTCCGGTCGCAGGCTGGCCGACGTCGGGTGCGGAAATGGGAACCTCGCCGCCGTGGCGATCGAACTGGGCGCCGACGTCACCGGCGTAGACCCGGATGCCGGGATGCTCTCCATGGCCCGCGCCGCGGCACCTCAGGCCGACCTGCTTCCGGGCGGTCTGCCTGACCTGCCACTCCCCTCGTCCGAGTTCGACGCCGTCCTCGCCAATTTCGTCGTCAACCATGTCGGGGATCCCCGCGCCGCCGTCGCCGAACTCATCCGGATATGCCGCCCGCAGGGCGCGGTCGGCGTCACCATCTGGCCGTCCGAGCTTTCGGCCATCAACACCCTGTGGGCGGACGTGGTGAATGCCAGCGGGGTAACGGCAGCCGGCCAGGAGAGACTTCCGGTGGACAAGGATTTTGATCGGACCGAGCCGGGCCTGCGGGAGCTGCTCCAACGCGCGGGCCTGGAAACCGTGCAGACGAGAACCCTCTCCTGGGACTTCATGATCGATGCCGAAGACCTGTGGGCCGGTCCGGTCGGTGGCGTCGGGGGAATCGGCAAGATCGTTCGGAGCCAGGCCCCGTCCCTTCAGGCCGCCATGCACCTGGAGTACCTGAGGCTGGTCTCCCGCATCACCACGAACGGAAAAGTCGTGCTGCCGGCGGTTGCGCTGCTCGGCGTGGGACAGGTTCCTCACAAGAAAGAGCTGCTAGTTGATGATCTCGCCGTGGCCGTCGGATAACAGGACCGAAAGCCGTTCGCGCCACATCTGCAGCTGCTCGGGCGTAAGCCGGGTCCACTCAAAGATCTCCCCGGTGATCAGCAGCGGCTCAGCGCTCCGATACGACCGGGTGGGGTTGCCCGGAAACTTCTTGTCCGTCACGTTCGGGTCGTCCTCAAACGCCCCGATGGGTTCGACGACGTAAACACGGGGGCGCAACGCGCCGTCGGACAACTCTGCAGCGATTTCCGCCGCCAACCCGGCGCCATCGACAAGGGCCGTGAAGTAGATGTGGTTCATCACGACCTCGGGACGGTAATTCGACTGTCGGCCCGCAGTCAGCCGGTCCCCCACCCGCAGGTCCGCGACCGTGCCGTGGAAGAAGGGACCATTCTCACTGGATGCTCCGGACACCTGCACTCCTCACCTGTCTGCGCCGACGTCGACGCCGCTCCCCTACATTTGCCCGCATTCCTATCATCCCCCGGCGAGGCACCATCCGCGGAGGGAGCCGACACCGCCGTTGACGTCGAGGGGGCGTCCCCGATCGCCAACCCGGGCGATGGCAGACTGGCGCAATGAACACCCGCGGCGACGTGCCACCCTGGCCAGCGACCCACCCGGAACAGGGCCCCATCCGTCTGCGCAGGTTCACGGATGCGGACGCGGCCATGGCCATGGCCCTATCGCGGGATCCGTACGTCCGGACGGTGGGAAGCCTCCCCGCGAACGCCACCCTGGAGGAGGCTCTTGCGTGGATCGCGCGGCAGCGGCAGCGTTTCACCAATGGCTCGGGGTTCTCCTTTTCGATCGCCGAGCTGACGAGTGACCGGGCCGTGGGGAACATCGGGCTCTGGACCAGGGATCTGGGCCAAGGACGCGCGCAAGCAGGCTACGCGGTCGTCCCCAGCGCCAGGGGCGCCGGGATCGCGGCGGCAGCCCTCGGAGCCCTCACCGCTTTCGCCTGGTCCATCGAACAGCTGCACCGGTCGAGCTGTTTATCGAGCCTTGGAATGTGGGGTCCATGCGAACCGCAGAACGATGCGGCTACCGCCGCGAGGGACTACTCCGCAGTCACCAGGAAATTGCCGGGAAACGGTGTGACATGGTCCTTTACGCCGCGACCCGCGACGACATCGTCCGGCCGCCGACAGACCGAGGAGGTGCAACGAATGCCCAACAGATTGTCCGGTGACGGGATCCTGGTTCGAGTGGGCGGCCGCACGCGGTCCGAGATCAAACGCATGCTGACCGGCGCCGGGGTCCTGCTGAACGCTCACGCAGAAACCCTCCTGGCCCATCCCGCATTCGACGCTCCGGAGGCCCGGATTCTCCGCATCGTGGAATGCACCGTCGCCGATCTTGGCTTCGAGCTGGGCGCCACCCACGCGCAGGTATTCGCGGCTTTGAGCGAACGCGGCCTCGAGGCCTGCCCCGCGGTAACCGGACCCTTTCTCCGGTTAGCGACGACGGATCAGGCGAACGCGCCGGATTCGGTCCTCTCAGCCGGCCACGCGCCCAGCGGCGCCATCCATGTGGTCTCCGAGCCGCTGCTCGACGACGTTGCCTATCCCAAGGGCTTCTATCTCCGGGTCGTGGACGGGCGGGCGTGGCTCAGGGGTTACCGCTGCGATGACACCTATAGGTGGCCTCCCGAACAGCGGCTCGCCGTCGTCCTGCCGGGAGCTGACGCGGTCCGGTGAGCGACTATGACACCAGGCTGGTTGGCCTCTACGACCTGGACAACCCGGACGGACCGGATCACGACTTCTACCGGTCCCTCGCCGACGAGCATGGGGCGCGGTCTGTCCTCGACGTGGGATGCGGGACCGGCCTTCTGACGACGACTTTCGCTCGAGCGGGCCGGCACGTCGTAGGACTGGACCCGTCGGAGACGATGCTGGATTTCGCCCGGCGCCGGCCCGGAGGCCAACGAATCGAATGGATCCACGGTGATACCAGAGCCCTTCCTCCGGGACAGTTCGATCTGGCGGTGCTGACAGGCAACGTATCACAGCACATCCTCGACCCGGAGTGGCAACGCACCCTACGGGACCTTCATCGGCAACTGGGGGAAGGCGGAGTTCTGGCCTTCGACAGCAGAAACCCACAGGCCCGAGCGTGGGAGACCTGGGCATCCCAGGAGCCTTTGTCCCGCAACACGCCGCTCGGGCCGCTCGTCGAATGGGCGGAAGTGTCCGTGCCTAAGGAAGGGGTCGTCACGGCCACCTTCCACAACTTATTCCCGAGCACCGGCGATAGCGTAGTGGAGACAGTGCGCTTCGCGTTCCGGGACCATGACACGCTCGGGCGGCAGCTGGCCACCGCGGGCCTCGAGGTGGATGCGGTCTACGGCGATTGGGCCCGCGCTCCCTTCACCACCGACGCACCCTTCATGGTGTTCATCGCGCGCGCCCGCTGAGTCTCACCATGCCGTCAAGCAGGTGCCTCTGTCAGAGGTGTTCCTTGAAACGCTCCCACGCGGACTGCCGGGTAATGCCGAGGGCCGCACCTATCGCGGCCCAGGAGATTTTCCGCTCCCGGGCAACGCCGACCCAGGTGCGGAGCTGATCTTCGACGCTGAGAACCACCCGGGAGACCTCCGGTAAGTGCGACAGAACCTCCTCGTCCGACATGTGGTCCCAGGCGGGTCCGAAGGCACCGGGGCCTACTCCCCCGCCGGCATTCTGCAGAATGTCCGCCGCCGTAGCGACACAGGTTTCGCAAATGGCTACACCCGGCCCGGCAACGAGGCGCCGGCCCCCTGGTGTGGTCCCGCAGAAAGCACAAAATTCCGGGTGCGACTTAACCGGCATAAATCCTCCCAAAGAGTGGCGAGCCGACCTTCAATGTCAGGCTTAGCCTGACTAAAGTCAGGTATGCCCTTACACATCTCTCAGCGTACTAGGCGTACGGGATACTTTCGGCGGATCTTCGTCGCGAGCATCGGCGATGGGATTGGCGACGACGTCCTGCGCTCGATGTTGCCGCTCATCGCCGTAGCAGCCACCGGCGCCAGCGCTTTCCAGACAAGTGTCGTGAACGCCCTGGGTACGGCCGCTTTCCTGCTGTTGGGTGTGCCGGCCGGTGTCCTCGTCGACAGGTGGCCCAGAAAATCGGTCCTGGTGCTTTCCAATATTGTCCGGGCTTGCGCCGCCTTGTCCGTGCCGATCGCATGTTTCCTCGGCGGGCTGACCCTATGGCACCTACTCCTGGTCGCCGCCGTCGTCAGCGTCTCCGATGTCTTCTTCACAACGGCGCAGTCCGCAGCGATCCCCCTGTTACTCAAGGGAGATGAGTTGAGCCGCGGCTACGCAAAGATTCAGTCGATGCAGAGCGGCATCGCCATCGCCACGCCGGGGGTCGTCGGGCTCGTAGCCAGGGCAGTGGCAGCACCTGCCGTACTGGTAGTCGCTGCCACGGCCTACCTCGCATCGGCGTTCGTGACCAGCCGTCTTCCCCTGGCCGTGTCTTCGCACCCGGCAAGGCCCGGAAAGTTTTGGGTCGAGGCCCGTGCCGGCCTCGGCTTCACGTGGTGCCACCCTCTTATCCGCCCCCTGATGATCTCCGTCGCTTTGGTCAATGCCGCGGGAATGGCCGGCGCCGCGGCCAAAGTCGTCTATGCATTGGAGGTCCTGGACATCCCCATCGATCAGCTCGTCGGTATCGGCAGCGTCTCGGCCCTGGGAGGTTTGGCCGCCTCGCTGTCGGCCACGCGTATCACCGGTGCGCTGGGCATCGGTAAAACGAAAATCACGGCGAGCCTGGCCAGCGCTTGTTTTGTCCTTCTCCTGCCGGTTGCACCACTGCTGGGTCTCTCGCCGGTCGTCTGGGTGGGCATCTCGGGATTGGGTTGGTCTTACTTTGTCGTGGTGTCGGGCCTGGCGGGGGCCGGCATCATTCCGCGGCTCGCTTCACACCGCCTCATGGGCAGGGTCATGGCGACGTACCGGCTGGTCACGTTGGGCGTCATGCCCGTAGCCGGCCTTGCGGGAGGCGCCCTTGCCACGTACCTGGGGGTTACAGCGGCTCTCTGGGTTTGGGCCTTGTTGGCCGTCGCGGCCGCGTTCCCAATCGTCTTGTCCCCTCTTCGGTCTTGGATGGACTTCCCTGTGGAACTGGACGTCCACACGCGGGAGGGGGAAGTCCGCTCGTCCGCGCCGGCGCAATAGGCGACTTCCGCGCCCGGCGACAGAGGGTCACGGCCGCCTGCTACTGGTGATATTCGACGTCGGCGAAGGCTTTCACTTCGTCGCGGAGTTGCTCCGCAAGGTCGTACTTCCAGGCCAGCTCTTTGGCTTGCGAGCTCCAACCGTTCTCGTACAGGTTTTCGGCATCCCAGGCGTCGTACCAGGCACGAAGTCTGGCGGTCAGTTCCTTTGAAAGCCCATAGTCGGAGGGAACCATGGTGTATTTGCTGGGATGCCCGGGTCGGTCGTTTTCCCAGAGCGGCCACCGGTGCCCGTAGTCGGGAAATAGGCGGATGATGCGACGGTCGGGCGACGCGGGCATGGCCACATCGTAGCCTCCGGTTGTTCCTGTGTTGACGAGTGGAGTCCTCGTTAGGCCCTAACGCGGACTCCTCACCTGACGCCGGCGCGCTCGAGTCGGTGGCGTGACTGTTCGCTCAGTGCCCGGACTGCGGTTGGCGGTGATTCGAATAAGCTTTCGCCCCTGGCGTTATGGAGTGCCGGCCAAAGGCTAGCGGCCCAGGCAACTTCACGTTCCTCGATGCTGAACTCGATACCCCTTGCATGTTCATAGGCTTCGATGAACTGTTGAGAGGCTTCCACAGAAGCGAGCGTCGGGGTGGCCGTGCTCCCGAAAGCTCCCGAAGCTGCCCCGACAATGGCGGCGGCCGGGAGAGCAACGAGGCTGTCCCAATCGTGGACTGCCCACGGGCGGTCGGCTTTCCATCGAAGATTCTGGCTTTCCCAGTCTCCATGCCCAATCACGACTGGCAGCGGGGCGATTGCCAATCGCTTGGCAACGGCGCGCGCCGTGAAGGTCACCTGCTCGGGTACTCGGCTCTGGTCCATGGAGTCCACCACTGGATTCCGCGGCCACAAGTCACCGGTCGGTGGATTCCAATGCATCCATGGTGGCGGCGGTGAAAGTCCTATGGAAGTCTCCCTCTCGAGAAGCATCATGAGGTCTGCCAGTAGCGCCGCGGAACGGCTTGCATAGGCCGCGTTCGGCTCGGCATTCATCTCGCCACCGGGTAGCCAGGTTTCGGCGGATACTACCAAGCCGGAATCGAGCACACCGAGGCCGCTGGCCGGGCGGGGACAAGGAAACCCTGAGGCTGCTACGGCAGACTGCAATTGCTGGCACCGACGAATTCTGCCAGCGGCTCCCGGGCGGACTTTCAACGCCAGAGGTCCCGAACTCTCAGAGTCGAAGCGGAAAAGTTGCGACATCTGACCGCCTGCATCGGGGTGCAACGACGTAAGTGTGCCCGGGCCCAGCGCCCGAAAGCACCAAGCCTCAACCTGAACGCGAACTGGCAGGGAAACCATCAGCCGAGCCTACTCGATTGATATTTGCTAAGCCCGAAAATTGCTACCTACGAAACGACTCATCCACCATCGATGACGCCGACGACGGCAACGCGTTGCTACGAGATTTTGGGACGGACGGATTTCAGGAAATCGGATACAGCATGAAAACGTCGCGCTTGCGCTGCACTCCCCACAGACTCACAGTCCCGTCAGCTCTCTTGACCGCTAGAGACCGCCTGACCTTCAGGATGTCCACATCTCTCGGATAGTCCTCTTGAGTGTGAAGGGCGAATTCCTCGGCGACCCGCCGGTTGATGAGAAGTGTCAGCTCTCGGTCGAGCCGCCCTGAATAAATGGACGTGGCCGCAAACAGTAGAAATGAGATCATCGCAAATATCAGCCACGGAAAGTCCGGGACCCCTTGTGCCCCGAACAGGTCAATGCCCCAGAGGATCCAAAAGATCAGGAAAAATACGGTAGCCATAGTGGAGGCCGCCCGGGCCTTCCTTGCCTCGGGAAAGGCAACCGTGAAAGAAGACCTTTCATCATCCATGCAGCACCCCCATCCCGACCAAACGATGGCGTGAAATTGTCGTCGACCAGACCGAATACAAACAGTTTGCCACCCGGTCATGTGGGCGGATTAGCCTCTACCGAAGGCCGGACGCGCCGGGCGGCAGAAGTCGACCGGTGCAGATCAGCTGTCGTCCGCATGATGGGCTGAGCCGCGGTGCAAGAAAAGATCCACAGCGGCTTCAGTGAGCCCTTGAACCACGGCCGCAATAACTTCCAGGATGACCGACATGCGGTAACTGTAAGACTTTTTGTTCGGCGTCTCGACAAATCGCCACCTGCTGAGGATTCTCTGCCGGTGTTCGGCCTAAGACCCTGATCTCCGAAGCGGTTTCTCAGAGGGCAGTAAAACGGCGATGCCCGACCGCCTGAAGCCATAGGATGTCCTGAATGTCAGGCAGCAACGGGGAGCTGACGGGAAACTAAGGCGGGAAGGTGACAGACGATGTTCTCGCTCGGGATTGAACTAGGGCCCGAACTGATGGCCCGCCAAGCCGCGTGGTTCGCTCCTACGCATCAGCCTTTCCTCATTCCCAGAGAAGGCTCGAGTCGCATCGGTATCGAACCCCCACGAGGAGAACTCGACGCTGAACTGCGGGATACCTTCGAGATTTACAACGTCCCGGATTACCTGGTCTGCGTTCTGGTGAGCGAAGAAGAGTTCAATGATCTCGGACGAATGGCGCGGGCAGTTCTCCTGCACAACCAGATCACGTTCGCGAGGCAAGTTATCCCCTCCGTCCGAAGCGCCCCTGCTGAAGTTCGCGCCCAGGCAGCTGCCCAGGCTGACGGACATCGCTTCGTGTGGTGGCCCTCGCTGCTGGAAGGACATGAGATACCGGTCCTCGATGAATATCTTCGCCACGGTCGCAGACCTAGCAGGCATCTGGAGGTTCCCGAACATATCTGGGAGAACTCTCGTGCGGCTCTTCCCGGGGCTAGGGCACTCGCGGGCACCTTTCCCCATGCCAGCGGCCCTAACTGTTTTGGGACCGTCATGGCGGCAGCGGGCCGGTCCGACGCCGCCGGGAGGTGGATGCTGCGGGAGCCCTTCGAGGAGTGGCTGTCTTCGACCGCCGCCCCGGGTGGCTCCGACGACGACGCCGGAACGGTGCTCGTCTGGCGCTCGCCGGACGGATTGGTGCAGCACGCTGCTGTGACGATCGGGGGCGGATACGTTCTTCACAAACCATCACAGGGCTGGATGAGCCCCAGGAAGATTCTCACCGCCAAGGAGGCAATTGCCAGTGCCCGTCAGCGTGGCCGCCGGCTCACCCGCTACAAGCTCCGCACCGTTTAGCCGCGCCGTTCGATCACCCGAAGCCAAGGCCAACCTGGGCCTGTTCACCCTGTGGTCCTCGAGCGAAGAGGCTTGGCCAGTTGCCGAATTCGATGCTAAGAGTCAGTCCCACTTCCCGCCACCAAGTGCCCTGCGGGCGATCTCCTTCTCAACGAGTGCGGACTCAGCAAGACCCACAAGGCCAACTATTGCCCACAGATACATTTGCCAAGCCCCTCCCCACAGCAGTGAAAGCGCCAACCAGGAGACTCCTAAGACATGGGTGCTGATTTTCATCGAGCGAAGAGTTTCGGTGGACCGCTTAGGGAAGCGCGATGCTCTGCGCAGGTGACTCCAAATTCTTCGCACCCTCGCTCCTCGTTCCGGCGGTGAGATGCCTTCATCGTAGTGACACCCATCGGGTGAGGCGACGGGCATGCCTTCCCGGCCACAACACGAGCGAGGATGAATAGCGGATGGGGTTCTCCCCCGGTTCCCCGCCCGGCACCAGGCCGCCCGCCATTCGCGCGGCCTCGTTATGGACAAGATGCTAAGTAGGCGTAATACTAGACAAACTAGTAAAGACGTTTGAGAGTCTGGAGTGACCGTGACGGCTACCATCTCTGCCGGGCCTGGGGCGCCCGAGGTCGATGTTCGCAATGCTGACCTTATCCGCCTCATCGCCGGGGTGGCTGCCGCCGACAAGCCGTCGTTGGAGGGCTTTTACGCCCTTACCTCGGCCCGATGCTATGGCCTCATCCGGCAGATCGTCCCGGAGGCACGCGCCGCGCAGGCAGTCCTGGAGGCCGTCTACGCCTCCGTCTGGAATCGGGCACGAACGTACCGGCCAAGCGACGGGGCCCCGCTCGCCTGGGCCCTTTCCCTCGCCTACGGGCACGCGATGCAGGCGCGCACGGGTCGCGGCATCAACGCGGCCTGCGCCTGACCCCGGCCCCGGCCCCGGCAACGATCCATGAATCTCTTCTCCCGGCATCCCCGTCCCGTTCCCCCGGCCCCCGGGCAGGAATCCGTCTGGGACTATCCCCGGCCCCCTCGCGTCGAACACCGCAGCGAACGCGTGGTGGTGCGCTTCGGGGGGCAGGTCATCGCCGACACCACCGATTCGGTCCGCGTCCTGGAAACCAGCCATCCCCCGGTCTACTACCTGCCTATCGAGGCCTTCCCGGCCGGGGCGCTGCGGCCGGCGGAGGGCTCCAGCTTCTGCGAATTCAAGGGCGAGGCCCGGTACTTCGACGTCGTCTCCGGGTCAGCGACGGCACATCGGGCCGGCTGGACGTACCCGGAGCCGGCTAAGGGCTTCGAATCCCTGCGTGGCCGGGTGGCGCTCTATCCCGGCCTGATGGACGCCTGCGAGATCGACGGCGAACGGGTCACCCCGCAGGAGGGCGGCTTCTACGGCGGCTGGATCACCGCCAACATCGTGGGCCCGTTCAAGGGCGCACCCGGCACCGGCGGCTGGTAACCGGGCGCGGTCGAATGTACCAACGCCGTAAACATCCGGCGTCCCCCGGAAACCTTCATTTCACACGGACAAATGTCCGACGCAACTGAAATGGGGACGAAGATGTTGAATCACCGAAAAGGGCTGCTGCCCGTTGTCATGGCCGCCGGTCTGGGCCTTGGGTTCGCGCTCACAGCGTGCGGACCCTACCCGGGTAACGCCGGCATGAGCTCCGCCGGGTCTCCGGTGGTGCGGGACACCGCCGAGTTGACGTCGACGTCGTCCGTTAAAGCAACGACCAAGGCCTCCGTCCCTCCGCACACTGCGAAGGGCCGCGACGCCGGCGACACGAAGGTCTACACCTTTACGGACGGCGGAATGAGCTTCGCCTACCCTGCCGACTGGACCGTGCAAACCTCGACGCCCCCAGCAGGGCTGCCCGGCGTGGAGGCCCTGGTCACGGACCAGAACGGCAAGGAACGGGTCCTACTGGCCCGGGGTGTTACGGCCGGTTGCGCCGGCGGCCCCGTCTCCCGCACGGTCTTGGACCGCGCCGCCGCTCCCGGCATTCCCACAGCCGACGGCGGACAGGCAGCGTTCGGCTTTGTCAGCGAAGTCTCCCCCGGCGGCGAGACCTACTCCATGGGCCTCACGGATCCCCGCTCCCTGCAGGAGGGCGACGGCGTCTCCTCCTGGTGCGGTCTGGTAGGTTCCGGCGGGGACGGGCTTTTTACGCGGGTGATTTTCGCCGACCCGGCGTTTCCCAGCCAAGGGGCTGCCAAGGCGTGGATGAAGACTCAAGACTATGACCGCCTCAAGGACTTGCTTGTCAGCGTCACCGTCCGGTGAGCCCGGGGTGTGGGGTGCCTGCGGAGGGGCATCCCACGCCCGCGCCCGGACGCGTCAGTGCAGAGGCGGAATGGCTCCGTAGGACTTCGGCAGGGCATAGGGGTTGACCGGCCGATCCTCGTCGAGCGATGTCGGCTCCTTCGTCGCGTAGGTGCGCGCCGTACGCAGGTTGCGGGAACGACGTCGAAGTCCCACCACGAGGAGCCCCAGCCCCGCGAGCAGGAACGCGATACCGGCGGCGAGGGCCACCCCCGGCGCACCCCGGCCCGAGAGCGCGTCGAACAGGGGCAGTGGCATCACGATGAGCGCCGCCGCCAGAAGGGCCACTCCGGACCCGATGAACAACGTTCCTTTTGATCCCACAATCTCCCCCCTAGAGGTCCACGGACGGACCCTACTGACAGTCAACCCGATCAGGCGCGTCGGGGGAAGCTCCCGCAGGCAACCATCTTCGCCATTTCGCCTGAAGCGTCCAGCCCATGGAGGATAGGGAGCTATGAGTACCGATGAGGACCTGCCACACGCCGAGTTCGCCTTCCCCGGAACCTTGAGGGACGCACTCGTGGGTGCCATTCTGGATGGCCGAAAGACGTCGACGACGTCGCTCGCCGTGGAGTACGCGCTCGCCGACGAGCCATTACCGATGGTCGGGGCGCGGCAGCAGGTCCTGGATTCGGCAGGCCGTGCCGTTGCGGTCATCGAGACCACGGGTGTGCGCCGGGTGCCGCTGGCCGAGGTGGACCTGGACCACGCCCGGGACGAGGGCGAAGGCTACGAAACAGTGGCCGAGTGGCGCGCCGGACATGAGAACTTCTGGCACAGCGACCAGATGCGGGAGGCACTCGACGAGGCCCGCTTCACGGTCCGCGACGACACCCTGCTGGTCCTCGAACGGTTCCGCCTGGTTCGTCGACTGTAGGCCGGAAGCGGGCTAGGCTCGGCCCCATGACCGACGCCGAAACTGACGCCCCGCGGCTGCTGGGGACCCTGCACACCGCAGGCACGTCGGGGTTCGTCCGCCTCGAGGAATACCTGGACGCGCCCGTCGGTACCGTATGGAGGGCGCTGACCGGGCTAAGCGAGCTGGGCGCCTGGCTCGGCGAGCTGGCAGGGATGTCGGGAGAGCAGCTTGCGGCAGCCCCCACCGTGGGGAGCGAGTACCGGGCGCGCTACTTTGCGAGCGGCTGGGAGGGTACCTGCCGCATCGAGGCGTGCGAAAAGGGCAGGGCCATCCGGATCGCCACCTCGTCCGGGGATGAACCCGAGGGGCTGATGAAGATCACGCTGGCACCTCACGGCACCGGGACCCTGCTGGTGTTCGAGGACCATGGCCTGCCACTGACGAACCTGGCCGCCTACGCCGCCGGGGACCAGATCCACGTCGAGGACCTGCGGTCCCACCTCGCGGGCAAGGGACGCTGCGACGCCCGGCTGCTCTGGCAGCAACTGCACCCGCTCTATCTCCAGCAGCCCACGCACTGACCAGCGCAGGCATCAACGCCCGGCATGGACCCGCCCCGGCGGAGTCCGGAGCGATCCCCAACCGAACTGTGACATGATTCCGTCGACATCCCGCCGTCGCGGTTCAAGCTTTCGTCAGCATGCTTACTATACTGAGGGCTAACACTTCCGTAGAGAAACGAGCATCGCATGACTTCGGCATCCGCCACGCGTTCCCTCCCCTATCCCCTGGGCGTCACGCTGCGTGAAGACGGCGCCAACGTGGCGATCTACTCGCAGACTGCCGACGCCGTCGACTTCTGCGTCTTCGACGGAGACGGCAACGAGACCCGGACCGCGCTCGCCGAACGCACCGGCCACGTCTTCCACGCCGTGGTCCCCGGCGTCGAGGTGGGCACCCGCTACGGGATCCGCGTCGACGGGGCCTGGAACCCGGACGCCGGCCTGCGGCACAACGTGAACAAGCTGCTGCTGGACCCGCACGCCACCGCCGTCGAGGGCGGCTACGACTGGGGCCAGGCCGTCTTCTCGCACGACCTGAACGATCCGACCGTCTTCGACGAGTCCGATTCCGCCGATTCGACGCCCCGCTGCGTCGTGACCGACCCGTCCTTCGACTGGGACGCGGGCTCCCCCGACATCGCGCCCCGCACTCCCCTCGCCGAGACTGTGGTCTACGAGGTCCATGTCAAGGGCTTCACCCAGCAGCACCCGGACGTCCCCGAGGACATCCGCGGCACCTACGCCGGCCTGGCGCACCCGGCGGCGATCAAGCACCTGACGGACCTGGGCGTGACCGCCGTCGAACTGCTCCCCGTCAACCAGTTCGTCCAAGACAGCCACCTCGAGGAGAAGGGCCTCCGGAACTACTGGGGCTACAACAGCATCGGCTTCTTCGCCCCGCACGGCGACTACAGCTCCGCGGGCGACGGCGGCGGCCAGGTCGCCGAGTTCAAGGCCATGGTCAAGGCGCTTCACGCGGCCGGCCTCGAGGTCATCCTCGACGTCGTCTACAACCACACGGCCGAGGGCAACCACATGGGCCCCACCCTGTCCTTCAAGGGCATCGACAACGCGGCCTACTACCGCCTCGTCGAGGGCGAGGAGTCGGCTTACTTCGACACCACCGGCACGGGCAACAGCCTCAACGTCGGCCACCCCGCCGCCCTGGGCCTGATCATGGACTCGCTCCGCTACTGGGTAACGGAGATGCACGTCGACGGCTTCCGCTTCGACCTGGCCACCACGCTGACCCGCCAGGACGGCAGCGCCGAACTACACAGCGCCTTCCTCACCCTGATCGAGCAGGATCCGGTCCTCGCTCCGGTGAAGATGATCGCCGAGCCGTGGGACACCGCCGGCTACCAGGTGGGCGGCTTCCCGGCCGACTGGTCCGAATGGAACGGCAAATACCGCGACGACGCCCGTGACTTCTGGCACGGCGGCGAGAACATCCTGGGCGACTTCGCCCAGCGCTTCCTCGGCAGCCCGGACGTCTACGAGGGCAGCCGCCGCGCCCCGCTCTCCAGCGTCAACTTCATCACCGCGCACGACGGGTTCACCCTGGCCGACCTGACCGCCTACGACGAGAAGCACAACGAGGCCAACGGCGAGGACAACAACGACGGCGAGAGCGACAACCGCTCGGCCAACCACGGCGTGGAGGGACAGACCGACGATCCGGCGGTCAACGAGCTTCGGGACCGCCAGCGCCGTAACTTCCTCTCCACCCTGCTGCTCTCCGCCGGCGTCCCGATGATCCTCGGCGGCGACGAAATGGGGCGCAGCCAGGGCGGCAACAACAACGCCTACTGCCAGGATGACGAGATTTCCTGGTTCGACTGGAACAAGGTGGACGGCGACCTGCTGGAGTTCACCACCCAGCTGATCACGCTGCGGCGTGAGAACCCGGCGCTGCGCCCCACCTGGTACCGCCACGCTCCCGAGGCCGGCAGCGCGGACACCGTCCGGGTGCTGCGGGCCGACGCCGAGGGCTTCGGCGACGAGAACTGGACCGAGGACCACCGCGCCATCGCCTTCGTGCTCGAGCACGAGAGCGCCGACGCGTTCGCGGTGCTCTTCAATGCGGCCGAAAACGGGGTGGAGTTCACCATCCCGTCGGCACCCGGTCAGGAATGGGAGCTGGCGCTCTCCACCGACCCGGAGCAGCAGGTTCAGGCCCCGGTCGAGACCCTGATCGTGCGTGACCGCTCGGTCACGGTTCTTCGTTCGCGGGCCTGATCACACCCTGAAGTGACTGTGGGGCGGGACCATTCGGTCCCGCCCCACAGTCATGCCCAGGCCGCTGTGGCCTGCGTCCTGGCTCTTAGCGGAGATCGGTCCGGCCCGTGCCCTGATCGTCGAGACACGGCGAACGCTTACCGGCGGGCGCCCCGGTGGAGCGCAGGCAGGTGCACTGCGGCCCCTTGGTCCCCGGCAGCGACGTCCAGACGAACCGCTTCATCTTGTTGTAGAGCCCGAAGTCGAGTACCGCCCCGTCCAGCCTGGGAGCAAGGTCCGCGCTGACGCTTAGCTCCACGGCGTCCTCCCCCGCCTGTTCCAGCTGGCACCGCAGCGGTTTCCGCGGCAGGGTCCTGGAAAAATAGAGGCCCTGCTTCCGGCATCCGCCGTCGGCCAGGTAGCAGTGCAGGGTGCCACCGAACACGCCGATCATCTCCAGCGCGGCGTCTGTGACGAAAAAGCGTCCATGGCCGGGGATGGCCGCCCCGGTTCTCGCGGGGCTCCCCTCCTCCGGATGCACTGATACCCGGCCGGTCCGTTGCCTAGCCGGCAACGACGACGACCGTTCCGACGTTGCGGACTCCGCCCCGCACCGCCTGCTCAATGGACCGGGTGGCTTCCGACAGCTCGGCCATGGTCCAGTGGGCGTGCGCCGGGGTGGTGACCTCGACGTGGAGCCGGTGCCCGGACCAGCGGAGCCGGACGGTGGATCCGGGTGCCACGGGTTCGATGGCCGCCTCGGTCCGGTCCACCAGGGCGGGGTCGACGCCGTCGAGCAGGCGCCGACCGATATCCCGCACCGTTCCCCAGAGCAGCACAAAGATGGTGATCGAGATCAGGATGCCGATCAGCGGGTCCGCCAGCGGGAAGCCGAGCCAGACGCCGATGACGCCTGCCACCACGGCCAGGGAGGTGAACCCGTCGGTGCGGGCATGCACGCCGTCCGCCACGAGGGCCGCGGAGCCGATTTCCTTGCCGACCCGGATGCGATAGACGGCTACGATCTCGTTGCCGGCGAAGCCGATGAGACCGGCCGCCAGCACCCAGCCGAGGTTGGTGAGGGGCTCGGGCTGGAAGATGCGGATGACCGATTCGACGGCGGCGACGACGGCGGACAGCGCCACCATGGCAACGATGAACAGGCCGGCGAGGTCCTCGGCCCGGCCGTAGCCGAAGTTGTAGGTCCTGGTGGCGGCGCGGCGGCTGAGGATGAAGGCGATCCAGAGCGGCACCGCAGTCAGGGCGTCCGAAAAGTTGTGGATGGTGTCTGCCAGAAGCGCCACCGAGCCGCTGAAGAGGAAGACCACCAGCTGCAGGAGCGACGTAACGGCCAGGACCACCAGCGAAATCTTCAGCGCCCGGATGCCCTTGGCCGAGGATTCCATGGCCTCATCGACGGAGTCCGCGGCGTCGTGGCTGTGCGGGACGAACAATCCGTGCAGGAACCCACGAAGTCCACCCGGGTGTTCGTGGCCATGGTCGTGCGAGTGGTCGTGCGAGTGGTCGTGCCCGTGCCCGTGGTCGTGCGAGTGGTCGTGGTCGTGACTGTGCGCATGGTCGTGATCGTGGTCGTTCGCGTCGTCGTGGTCGTGCTGGTGGGCGGCGGCCTGCGGCACGCTGCCGTCGGTGATGTCTTTCATGCCGTTCCGCTCTCTTGGTCTGCGTGGTGGTGCCGGGGGGTGCCGCCCAAGGTGTGTTCGGCTTGGTAGATCGCATCCGCCACGAGCTGGCGGGCGTGTTCGTTCTCGAGCCGGTAGTACACCCGCGTGCCCTCGTGCCGGGTGGAGACGATCCGCGCCATGCGGAGTTTGGCGAGATGCTGGGAGACCGCGGACTGGGGCTTCCCCACGGTCTCGGCCAGCTCGTTGACGGACAGCTCGCCCTCGCGCAACGCCAGGATGATCCGGACCCGGGTGGCGTCCGCCAACATCGCGAAGACCTCGACGGCCAACTCGACGTACTCGCCGTCGACGTCCAGGCCGCACGGCTTATCTGCATTCATGCGAATATTATGACACAGAGGTATTGGCGGAATTTTGGCCCGCTCCGGTGACTTGCCCATAAGTGACAGCACTCAACGCAGTCCCGCACTGCACAGACCCGGGAGGCACCATGCCACTGATCAACATCGACGTCGTCGAAGGACGCACCGAGGACCAGCTGCAGGCGTTGCTGGACACGGTTCACGAGTCCATGGTGGACGCCTTCGAGGTGCCGCCCACCGACCGATACCAGATCCTGACCCAGCACAAGCCGCACGAGATGGTCGCCCTGGACACCGGGCTGGGGATGACCCGCAGCAACGACCTCGTCGTCCTGCGCTTCACCAGCCGGCGCCGGGCGGAAGACGCGAAGCAGAAGCTCTACCGGCTCCTGGCCACGGGACTCGAGGCGAAGTGCGGCATCAGCCCCCAGGACCTGATCGTCACCATCACCGAGAACGACGCCGCCGACTGGTCCTTCGGCAACGGCACCGCCCAGTTCCTCACCGGGGAGCTTTAGGCTTCCTCCCCCGTACTGTCCCCGGCAAAGTCCACCGCGGCGGCGTCCTGCACCGCCGCGGTGCGGCCCGGGGCGGTGTGGAACTGCCAGTAGAGATTGGTGTGCGCAATGACCAGGTCCGGGCTGGGGGCACCCCACTCGGACTGGTCCTCGGTGGTGTGCGCGTCACCCACCAGCGTCACGTCGTAGCCGCGGACGAACGCGCCGTGGATGGTGGACCGGATGCATTCGTCCGTCTGGGCGCCCGACACCACCAGCCTGCCGATCCCGGCCGACGCGAGGACCTCCTCCAGGTCGGTGTCCTCGAACGAGTCGGCGTACTTCTTGTGGACCACCGGCTCGGAGTCGTGCGGGGAGAGCTCGGGCACGATTCCCCACTCTTCGCTGCCGCGTGCCAGGTGCTCGGAAGAGTGCTGCACCCAGACCACCGGAACCCCCGCCTCGCGGGCCCTCTCGACCAGCCCACCGATGTTCCGGACCACCCGGTCCCGCTCGTAGGCTCCCTCGACGACGCCATTCTGGACGTCGATCACGTCCAGGCCCGTTGTCGGCCGATCGGCGAGTGTTGTCATTGCGCACCCCTTCGTGCTGTTTCTGCCGGTGTAATGAGTCGCGCCCATGCTAGCCGCGCGGGGCGACGAAATCCACGGTCCGGGGAACCGGCCGGGGATCGGTCGAGCTTCCGGGCACAGGAATCCGGTCCTGCCGATCCCGGTTAAACTTGGGGCATGCCCCTTAGCGCCCCAGCACCGCACCAGAACCAGCCCCTAGACGGGCGCCGCCCCGCGCCGCGCACCGCGATCCTGGCGGCTGCCGCGGACGCGCTCCTGATCTTGCTCTTCGCCGCCATCGGGCGCGACGCCCACCAGCGCGGCGAAATCGTCACCGGCGTGCTGGCCACCGCGTGGCCGTTCCTGGCCGGAGCCGCGGCTGGCTGGCTGGTCTTCCGTCTCTGGCGCCGTCCGCTGGCGGTGTGGCCGACCGGCGTCGTCATCTGGCTCGCCACGGTGGCGGTGGGCATGCTGCTTCGGGCCCTCACCGGCCAGGTAGTGGTACTTCCGTTCGTGATTGTCGCCCTGATTGCCGTCGCCGTTTTCCTGCTCGGCTGGCGCCTCCTGGCCGCGGGCGTGAGGCGGCTGCGCTCCCGCCGCAGCGGGAGCTGATGGACTAGGCTTGCAACCATCCGGGCCTGCCCGCACCGGCGGCTTCGGCCCTGCTGCGGCACCCCGGCAATGATGCACCCGCTCCGAAAGGTCCCCACGTGATCACCGCTTTCGTCCTGATCAAGACTGACGCTTCCGCCATCCCGGAGACGGCCGAGAAAATTTCGTCGATCCCGGGCATCAGCGAGGTCTACTCCGTCACCGGCGAGTGGGATCTGATCGCCATCGCCCGGGTGGCCAAGCACGAGGACCTGGCGGATGTCATCGCGGACAAGCTCTCCAAAGTTCCAGCTGTGGTGCACACCACCACGCACATCGCCTTCCGCGCCTACTCCCAGCACGACCTCGACGCGGCCTTCGCCCTCGGCTTCGAGCAGTAAGCGCCTCGCGCAACAAAGGCTCAGGCAGTAGACACCCGAGCGCTCACAGCCACGCGCGGCCGGCGACTGTTTAGTCGCGGGACAGCGCCACCCAGCGGTCCAGGACGGCGGCGGCGGCACCCGAGTGCACAGCTTCCTCGGCCCGCTTCATCGCCGCGGCCATCCGCTCGGTCAGCGGCCCGGCGGCATCCAGGTCGAAGGCCACCAGGCCCGCCGCGGCATTAAGCAGGGCCGCGTCCAGCGCCGGCCCGGGATCTCCGGCCAGCACGGACCGAACGACGGCGGCGTTCGCCGCGGCGTCGCCTCCGCGCAGTTCCGCCACCGTCGCCTGACGGATGCCCAGCTCGCGCGGGTCGAAGGTCTGCTCGGCGACGTCGCCGTTCCGGATCTCCCAGATGCGGGAGGGGCCGGTGGTGGTCAGTTCATCGAGGCCGTCGTCGCCGCGGAACACCAGGCCGCGGCTGCCGCGCCGGGCCAGCACCCCGGCCACCAGCGGCGCCATCCGCTCGTTGGCCACACCCACCGCGGATGCCTGGACGTGCGCCGGGTTGGTCATTGGCCCCAGGAAGTTGAAGGCCGTCGGAACACCAAGGTCGCGCCGGGCGACGGCGGCATGCCGCATGGAGGGGTGGAAGACCTGGGCGAAGCAGAAGGTGATGCCCGCTTCTTCGGCGTTGCGGGCCACCCGCGGGATCGGCAGGTCCAACCGGACGCCGAGCGCCTCGAGAACGTCGGCGGAGCCGGACGCCGACGACGCCGCCCGACCGCCGTGCTTGACCACTTTGGCGCCGGCGCCGGCGGAGATGAGCGCGGCCATGGTGGAGATGTTCACGGTGTTCAGCTGGTCCCCGCCGGTGCCGACGATGTCCAGCTTCTCCCCGGCGATCTCCAGCGGGTTGGCGGAGTTGATCATCGACTCGACCAGGCCTGTGAGTTCGGCCACCGTCTCGCCCTTGGCGCGCAGCGATACAAGGAACCCGGCCACCTGTGCCGGCGAGGCCTCACCGGACATGATCGAGGCCATGGCCCAGGCGGTGTCGCCGGCGGTGAGGTCCTCACCCTTGATCAGGGCGCCGATAAGGCGCGGCCAGGTCCTGCTTGCAGCCGGTGTAGATGCCTGGGAAGTCACGGTCCGATGCTATCGAGCCGGGAGCCGCAATGCCCAATGCGAAGGCCCGCGGAACTTTTCCCCGCGATTTCGCGTCTTTGTAGAAAAAGTGCCCTCAAAAGGCGGTTCGCGTTGGGCACACAGGACTTTTACAGACATAATGTCTATGTGACATCTGCGACCCATGCCCCCAGTACCCCGGCGCACCCCACGCTGAACCGCCCGAACATGGTTTCCGTTGGAACCGTTGTCTGGCTCTCCAGTGAGTTGATGTTCTTCGCCGGTCTCTTTGCCATGTACTTCACACTCCGTTCGACGTCCGGACAGATGTGGGCTGAAGAGACGGCCAAGCTCAACTTCCCCTTTGCGCTCGTTAACACGATCGTCCTCGTGGCCAGTTCCTTCACTTGCCAGATGGGCGTCTTCGCCGCGGAACGGCTTCAGCCGCGCCGCCTTGGCGGTCCGCTGAGCTTCTCCCGCTGGGGAATGAATGAGTGGTTCACGCTCACATTCATCATGGGTGCGTTCTTCGTGGCCGGCCAGTCGACCGAGTACGCCATGCTCGTCTCCGAGCACGTCTCGCTCTCCTCCAACGCTTACGGCTCGGCGTTCTACATGACCACCGGCTTCCACGGCCTCCACGTCATCGGCGGCCTCATCGCGTTCCTGCTCATCATGGGACGCTCCTTCGCGGCCAAGAAGTTCGGACACTTCGAGGCAACGTCCGCGATCGTCACCTCGTACTACTGGCACTTCGTCGACGTCGTGTGGATCGGCCTCTTCCTGGTCATCTACGTCCTCAAGTAGCCACCCCTTGTCTCTCTTTCTACAAGAGATAGAATTTCAAGAAGCGGCTCCCGGAGCCAACGCAGCATCGAAAAAAGGAACCACCACGTGAAGGCACTCTCGCAGAAGCGACGTCACCCACTGGCAGCAGTTGCACTGTTGCTGATGGGCCTCCTCATCACTGGTGGGCTGTACGCCGTCGCCACCACCGTCAACCAGGCCAAGGCCGACACCACGAGCTTCAGCGCAAGCGACGCGGAGGAAGGCGGCAAGCTGTTCGCCGCCAACTGCGCCACCTGCCATGGCATGGGTGCCAGCGGATCGCAGGCGGGCCCGTCGCTCGTCGGCGTCGGCGCCGCCGCGGTTGACTTCCAGGTGGGAACCGGCCGTATGCCCATGCAGATGAACGGTCCGCAGGCCTACAAGAAGCCCGCCCAGTTCAACGAGGAGCAGACCCACCAGCTGGCTGCCTATGTAGCCTCCCTGGGCCCCGGCCCCTCCATCCCGGAAGCCGGAGTCCTCGACGAGAAGGGCGACGCCGCCAAGGGTGGCGAGCTGTTCCGCACCAACTGCGCCATGTGCCACAACGCCGCCGCTGCCGGTGGCGCGCTGACCAAGGGCAAGTTCGCCCCGGCCCTGGCCGACGTGTCCGGCAAGCACATCTACGAGGCCATGGTCACCGGCCCGCAGAACATGCCGGTCTTCTCCGACGCCAACGTCTCCCCCGAGGGCAAGCGCGACATCATCACCTTCCTCAAGCAGATTGAATCCAACGGCTCCCCGGGCGGCAACGACCTCGGCGCCCTCGGCCCGGTCTCCGAAGGCCTGTTTGTCTGGATCGCCGGCCTGGGCGTCATCATCGCCTTCACCATCTGGCTGACCTCGCGGACCTCCTAGGCTCCGCACCCCGTAAGAATTTCTGCCGGCCCGCCGGCAGGTTGAATTGAAAACTAACCCGGCGAGAGCCGGGACGAGAGAAGGATGAGGCGAATTATGGGCAACCATAGTGACGGCAGTCCGAACCACTCGGGCACCGTAGCTACGGCTGGTCAGAGCGAGGTGGAGAAGTTCCAGGATCCTGGAATTCCCCCGCACCGTTTGCGCCTGGCTGACACGGACCCGAAGGCCGCAAAGCGAGCGGAACGGCAGGTGGCCCTCCTGTTCGGCGTATCCGTCGTTGGTACCCTGATATTCCTGGTGGCGTACTTCGCCATCGATCTTGGAAACGACTCCTCGATCGCCACCATCCGGCTGCAGAACACCCTGCTGGGCATCGGCACCGCGTTCGCGATGCTGGGCATCGGCACGGGCATCGTGCACTGGGCGAAGGCCCTCATGCCGGACCACGAAGTGTCGGAAGAGCGTCACGCCATCCGCACCGAAGAGGACCGCCAGGCCGCCGTCCGGATCGTCGACGACATCGTCGAGGAAACCGGCATCAAGCGCCGCCCGCTGATCCGCAACACCCTGCTCGGTGCCGTCGCCCTCGCCCCGCTGCCGGCCCTGGCCGTCTTCGGCGACCTCGGTCCCCGTCCGGACGACAAGCTGGCCCACACCATGTGGGCACCGGTCAACGGCAAGACCAAGCGCCTCACCCGCGACCCTGATGGCACCCCCATCAAGGCCTCGGACGTCACCATCGGCTCCGCCTTCCACGTCATCCCGGAAGGCCTGAACGAGCTGGAGTCGGGCAAGCTGAACGAGAAGGCCAAGTCGGTCGTCCTGCTCATGCGCCTGAACCCGGAATCGCTCAACCCCTCCCCGGGGCGCGAGGACTGGGGCTACAACGGCATCGTTGCCTACTCCAAGATCTGCACCCACGTCGGTTGCCCTGTCGCTCTCTACGAGCAGCAGACGCACCACCTGCTGTGCCCGTGCCACCAGTCGACCTTCGACCTGACCCAGGAATGCAAGGTCATCTTCGGCCCCGCCAGCCGGCCGCTCCCGCAGCTGCCCATCGCCGTTGACGATGAGGGTTACCTCTACGCGACGAGCGACTTCAAAGAACCTGTTGGACCTAGCTACTGGGAGCGTGATGAGCATGAGCGCAACATCAACAGCTGACACCCCCACCTTCGTCGCCAAGACCAAGGGCGGCCGCATCACCGACTTCGTCGACCAGCGTGTCGGCGGATCGGGCATCCTCCGCGAATTCGGCCGGAAGGTCTTCCCCGACCACTGGTCCTTCATGTTCGGCGAGGTGGCGCTGTACTCCTTCGTCATCCTGCTGCTCTCCGGCACCTTCCTGACCTTCTTCTTCGATCCGTCCATGGCTGAGACCCACTACCAGGGTTCCTACATGCCGCTGAAGAACGTCGAGATGTCCGTGGCATACAACTCCTCGCTGAACATCTCCTTCGATGTCCGCGGCGGCCTGTTCATGCGCCAGGTGCACCACTGGTCGGCACTGCTGTTCGTGGCCTCCGTGGCCGTGCACATGCTCCGCGTGTTCTTCACCGGCGCGTTCCGCAAGCCCCGCGAGATGAACTGGGTCATCGGCTCCGTCCTGCTGATCCTGGCCATGGCCGCCGGCTTCACCGGTTACTCCCTCCCCGATGACCTGCTCTCCGGTAACGGCCTGCGCATCATCGACGGCGTGATCAAATCCATCCCCGTGATCGGCACCTACATCTCGTTCTTCCTCTTCGGCGGCGAGTTCCCGGGCACGGCCATCATCGGCCGCCTGTATGTGCTGCACATCCTGCTGGTTCCGGCCCTGATCCTCCTGATGATCGCCGCGCACCTGTTCATGGTCGTCGTGCACAAGCACACCCAGTACCCCGGCCCGGGACGCAACGACGGCAACGTCGTCGGCTACCCCCTCGGCCCGGTCTACGCGGCCAAGGCCGGCGGCTTCTTCTTCATCGTGTTCGGTGTCATCGCCCTCATGGCCGGTTTCTTCACCATCAACCCGATCTGGAACTACGGTCCCTACGACCCCTCCCCCGTCTCCGCAGGCACCCAGCCTGACTGGTACATCGGATTCGTCGACGGCGCCCTCCGCCTGATGCCCGGCACGTTCGGCAACTGGCACGTGGAGCAGATCTTCTTCGGCCACGTCTTCACCTTCAACGTCCTGCTGCCGGCCCTGGTCCCGGCGGGCATCCTCTTCACCGTGATGTTCACTTACCCGTGGATCGAACGCTGGATCACCAAGGATGACCGCGAGCACCACGTCCTGGACCGTCCGCGCAACGCCCCGACCCGTACCGCCATCGGCATGGCCGGCTTCGTGTGGTACTGCGTGATGTGGGCGGCGGCTGGTTCCGACCTCATCGCCACGCACTTCCACGTGGCCCTGAACGACGTGACCTACTGGCTGCGGGCGCTGTTCTTCATCGGCCCGGTCATCGCGTTCATCGTGACCAAGCGCGTCGCCCTGGCGCTGCAGCGCAAGGACCGCGAGATCGCCCTGCATGGCCGCGAAACCGGCCGCATCGTGCGCCTGCCGCACGGTGAGTTCATCGAGGTCCACGCCCCGCTGGACGAGTACAAGCGCTACAAGCTGGTCGGCTTCGAGTCCCCGAAGCCGCTCCCGGCCCAGCCGAACGAGAAGGGTGTGGTGGACCGCAAGGAAAACCGCCGCGCCAAGCTCTCCCGCTGGTTCTTCGAGGACCGGGTTGCACCGGTCACGCCCACGGAGCTGGCGGCGGCCCACAGCCACCACGGCGCCCACGAGGCGGTCGAGGCAAACGCCGAGCAGAAGACGCTCAGCCACTAGTCTCCCCTTGTAAGACACAGAAGAGGCCCGGTCCATCAGGATCGGGCCTCTTCTGTGTCTGCCGGGGCGTCCGAAGCACTCGGCTGGTACTTGCGGCGCCTAGGGCCGGTAGCCGCTGGCGTAGTTCCTGGTTGGACGGACGCCGGGCCGCTGCAACGGGACCCAGAGCTTGTACCGGTCGGCCCGGTAATAGGAGACCGAGTAGTCCACCATGGCGCGGGCCACGAAGGCGTGCCGCTGGATCTTCAGCAGCGGCGAACCTACCTCGACATTGAGCAGCCTGGCGGTCGACGGCGAGGCGGCGGTCGCCTCGATCATGTCCTCGCCCCACTCCATCAGCAGGCCGTAGCGTTCGCTGAGGACGTTGTAGAGCGACGTCGGCGGCTCACCGTCGAGCAGGCCCGGCACCCGGTGTGCGGGAATGAAGTTCTCGTCCACGCTCATGGGTTCGTTGTCGGCCAGCAGGAGCCGCCGGAAGCGGACCACGGGCGTTCCCTCCTCCAGTTGGAGTTCGCGGGCCAGGAACGCGCTGGCGCCAATCTGTTCGAAGCTGAGGACCTTGGCCGCAGGGACCATGCCGCGGCGCTGCATTTCCTCGCTGTAGGAGGTCAGCTTCACCTGGAGGTCCAGCTTTGGTTTCCTGACGAACGTCCCTAGCCCCACGACCCGTTCGATGACCTCCTCACCGACGAGGGCGTCGATGGCCTGGCGGACGGTCATGCGGGCCAGCCCGAACCGCTCTGAGAGCTCCCGCTCCGACGGCAGGGCCGAGCCCGGCGGGCAGGAGGTGGCGATGTGGGTGCGCAGGATCTCGCGCAGCTGGACGTAGATGGGAACCCCGCTGGAACGGTCGATCTCGCCGGCCATCCGGGCGGCGTTACTTCCCACGGCCGGGCCTCGTGCAAGCTGTCATGAATTAAGCGTAGGGCACCCGCGCCACAGGTCTAGACCAATCCGGGCTCGCGGTTTCCCGGCTCTCCGCTCCCCCGGCTACGCTGGAGGCTGCATCTTTCGCTTGACCCCATCAGGAGCCTCCCTTGCCCGTACACAAGGCCGTCATCCACGCCGAAATCGGATTGCACGCCCGGCCGGCGGCAGAGTTTGTCCGCGCCGTCACCGCCACCGGCCTGCCCGTCACAATCGCCCGGCCCGGCCAGCGCGGCGTGGACGCCCGGTCCCTGCTCGAAGTCATGACGGAGGACTTCGAACGCGGCTGCGAGGTGGAGCTGGCCATCGACGCCGCCAGGATTCCGGAAGGCCGCAGCGCCGAGGACGCGGAGGCCGCCCTCAGCGACCTTGGCACCCTGCTGGCGG
>NZ_JBFBKP010000018.1:0-65931 GCF_040702285.1 Arthrobacter sp. NPDC080086 | reverse complement strand
CAACCGGTTCGTCTCCGAACCGGTTGGCCAGCGCGGAGACGTGGACCAGCCCGTCCTGGTGCACCCCGACGTCGACGAACGCGCCGAACGCCGCCGCGTTGGTGACGGTCCCCTCCAGCACCATGCCCGGCACCAGGTCCGAGATCTTCTCCACGCCCTCGCGGAAGCTCGCCGCGGCAAACTCGGGCCGCGGGTCACGGCCCGGCTTTTCCAGTTCGGCGATGATGTCCCGCACCGTGGGCAGGCCGAAGCTGCCGTCCACGAAGTCCTGCGGGTTCAACGCCGAGACGCTGCCTGCACCGGCGGCGGCCTTGATCCGGCGCGCCAGCGGGTAGGACTCCGGATGGACGCTGGAGGCATCCAGCGGCTCCGCTCCCCCGCTGATCCGGAGGAAGCCGGCGCACTGTTCGAAGGCCTTGGCACCCAGCCGCGGTACCTTCTTCAGCTCGCTGCGCTTAGCGAAGGGCCCGTGCTCGTTCCGGTACGCCACGATGTTCTCGCTCAGCAGCGGCCCGACGCCGGCCACCCGGCTGAGCAGCGCCGGGGAGGCGGTGTTGACGTCCACGCCGACGGCGTTCACGCAGTCTTCGACGACGGCGTCCAGGCTGCGGTCCAGCTTCGACGCCGTCACGTCGTGCTGGTACTGGCCGACGCCGATCGACTTGGGTTCGATCTTCACCAGCTCCGCGAGCGGGTCCTGCAGCCGCCGGGCGATCGAGACGGCGCCGCGCAGGGAAACGTCCATTCCGGGCAACTCCGCTGCGGCGAGCGCCGAGGCGGAGTAGACGGACGCACCGGCTTCGGAGACGACGAGCTTCTGCGGGGAGGCGCCTCCGGCACCGAGCTGCTTGATCAATTCGGCCGCGAGCTTGTCCGTCTCCCGGGAGGCGGTGCCGTTGCCGATCGCGACCAGCTCTACCTCGTGTTTGCGGGCCAGGGCGGTGAGGGTGCGGAGCGCCTCGTCCCATTTCCGGGCCGGTGCGTGCGGGTAGACCGTGTCAGTGGCGACGACCTTGCCGGTGCCGTCCACGACGGCGACCTTCACACCGGTCCGCAGTCCCGGGTCCAGGCCCAGGGTGGCCTTGTTCCCGGCCGGGGCGGCGAGCAGCACGTCGCGGAGGTTCGCGGCGAAGACCCGCACGGCCTCGTCCTCCGCGGCGGCGAACATCCGGCTGCGCAGGTCACCGCTCAGCCGGGTCAGGACCCGGGAGCGCCACGCCTGCTGCGCGGTCTGCAGCAGCCAGGCGTCGGCGGGCCGGCCGCGGTCGGCGACGCCAAGGAACCTGGCCACGGCGGCCTCGTAGCGGGCGCGGGCGGCGGCCAGGGCGGCGTCGTCGTCCGGGGCCGCCTCGCTCAGGTCCAGCTCCAGCACGCCGTCCTTCTCGCCCCGCAGCAGCGCGAGGACCCGGTGGGAGGGCATGCCGGCCGGAGCCTGGGCGAACTCGAAGTAGTCCTTGAACTTCTGGCCCTCCGCCTCCTTGCCCTTCTTCACGCGGGAGACCATCCGGCCCTGGGTCCAGAGCCGCTCCCGCAGCGTCTCGGCCAGATCGGCGTCCTGGGCGACGCGTTCGACCAGGATGGACCGGGCGCCGGCGAGTGCGGCGGCGGCGTCCCCAACGGCGTGCTCGGGGTTGAGGTAGCGGGCCGCCTCCCGCTCCGGGTCGCGGTCCGGGTGCCGGAGCAGCGTGTCCGCGAGCGGCTCCAGACCGGCCTCGCGGGCGGCCTGGGCCTTGGTGCGGCGCTTGGATTTGAAGGGCAGGTAGATGTCTTCGAGCCGGGACTTGGTCTCGGCCCCGACGACGGCTGCCTCCAGTTCCGGGGTGAGGGCGCCCTGGGCGGCGATCGCTTCGAGGATGGTCCGGCGGCGGTCCTCGAGTTCGCGCAGGTAGCGGAGGCGCTCCTCCAGGGTGCGCAGCTGCGTATCATCCAGGGTTCCCGTGGCTTCCTTGCGGTACCGGGCGATGAACGGCACCGTGGAGCCGCCGTCGAGCAGGGCCACCGCCGCCGCCACCTGCCAGGCTTTGACGCCCAGCTCCTCGGCAATCAGGGTCTCGATGGCGGTGACTGGACGGTGCTGGGAGCTGGAGTTCACCCAGCCATTTTGCCCTATCCGGGCTCCCGCACGTCCTGGACCACCTCGTTATGGCGGAGGAACCAGGGCTTGAACGGCGGGTCGAACCGGGCGAACCGCGGCGGTCCCACGGTGGTGAGGCCGGCGAGGGCCAGCGCCGCGTGCAGGCCCTCGAGGCGGCGCCGGAACGCGTCCTCGGTGCCCGCGCCGGAGAACCGCACCGCCGCGGCCAGGGACCCGGGCACGGAACGGATGTGCACCTCGGGGCTGGTGGGCACCGGCGCCGTCTCCGCCGTCATACCGGCCGGGAGCACGAACGCCACGGCGAAGTCCGCCGGGCCGTCGCTGCCCGGCAGGGGACCCTGCTGCAGCACGGGTGCGGTCATGGCGATTTTCTGCCCGGATCCGGAAGCCTGCAGTACCGGGGCGGTCATGGCCACCTTCTGCCCGGCGGTGTTGGCGCCGCTGATGTAATTGAAGAGGTAGCGGAAGGCCGCGTTTCCGGCCCGGTCGAACCGGGCGTTGACCTGGACCTCGGCGACAACGTGGGCTGGGTAGCGGCGGAGTTCGAAGTGCGGATAGCTCCGCACCAGGTCAAAGGGCTGCTGTTCGGTCATGGTCATCCGACCCTACGCCGGTCCTCGCGGCGCGGCCAGACCTGGCGGCGTGCCAGGGGCCCGGAGGCCTTGTTGTCGGTGGGCTTTGGTAGCTTGGCAAAAGAGGCACGGCGGACAGAGACGAGGTGGGGACACAGTGTTTTTCCTTGAACCGGGAGTACCCGGCGCGGCCCCGGACCTGGTCTACTCTGCGAGCGACCTGGTGGTGGCCGCAGAGTGCGAGTATCAGTTGCTGCGCAAGCTGGACGAGAAGCTCGGCCGGGCGGCGAAGGCCGACTTCGGCGCCGACGAGATGCTCCGGCACGCGGCTGCGCTGGGCGACGTGCACGAACACACGGTGCTGGATACCTTCGTCGCGGAGTTCGGCCCCTGGGATGCTGCCCGCGGGGCCGGGGTGTACGACGTCGTTGCCGCCGAGGGCATGGAGCGCGCCACCCTGGTGGCCAAGCACGAGGAGTCGATCGCAGCGCTGCGGGCCGGCGCCGACGTCGTCTTCCAGGCCGCCTTCTTCGACGGGCAGTTCCACGGCCGCTCCGACTTCCTGGTCCGTCAGGACGACGGCGCCTACGCGGTGTTCGACACCAAGCTGGCCCGCCACGCCAAGGTGACCGCCCTGCTGCAGCTGGCCGCATACGGCGACCAGCTGCTCAAGGCCGGGATCGACGTCGCCCCGAACGTCACCCTGGTCCTCGGTTCCACCGTGCCGTTGCCCGGCGGCGGCTTCGACTACGTCCGCAGCCACCACAAGCTGGCGGAGATCCTGCCGGTCTTCCGGGAACGGCGCGAACGGTTCCTTACCCTGACCGGGGCGCACGCGGCCCGGCCCGGGACCGTCGCCTGGGGCGCGGAGGGGATCAGCGCCTGCGGACGCTGCGACTACTGCCGGGAGCAGGTGGCCGCCACGGACGACCTGCTGCTCGTGGCGCGGATGAACGCGGTGCAGCGGAAAAACCTGCACGCACTGGGTATTTCCACGGTGGCGCAGCTCGCGGAGGCCAACCTGACCGGCGCCTCCTCCACGCTGCTGCGGCTGCAGGAACAGGCCCGGATCCAGAGCGGGCGCGGCCCGGTAGACGGGGAAGTCACTTACCGCAAGGACGGCGAGGAGCACACGCTGCGCTACGCCGTGCTGGGTCAGAACACGCTGGCGGAACTGCCGCCGCCCAGCCCCGGGGACATCTTCTTCGACTTTGAGGGCGACCCGCTCTGGCAGGACGCGGCCACCGGGATATGGGGGCTGGAATACCTCTTCGGCGTCATCGAGGCGCCCGTCTCGCCCGGCGTACCGGGGGTCTTCCGTCCGTTCTGGGCACACAGCCGGGAGGCGGAGAAGCAGGCGTTCCTGGACTTCCTGGACTACGTCGAGAAGCGCCGCAGCGAGTTTCCCGACATGCACGTCTACCACTACGCGCCGTACGAGAAAACGGCGCTGCGGAAGCTCTCGGTGCAGCACGTCGCCGGCGAGGACACCGTGGACCAGTGGCTGCGCGACGGGCTGCTGGTGGACCTGTACCAGACGGTCCGCAACAGCATCCGGATCTCGGAGAACTCCTACAGCATCAAGCGGCTCGAGCCGCTGTACATGGGCAGCAACCTCCGCACCGGGGACGTCAAGGACGCGGGCGCCTCCGTGGTGGCCTACGCCCACTACTGCGAGGCGCGCGACGCCGGCCGGGACGAGGAGGCGGCGGCGATCCTGGCCGGAATCTCGGACTACAACGAGTACGACTGCCTCTCGACCCTGGAGCTGCGGGACTGGCTGCTGCGGCGGGCGGCCGAACGCGGCATCTCCCCCGCGGCGGACGGTACGGACGGTCCGGCGACGGCTGCCGACAGCTCGGCTGCGGGGTCCGGCTCCGCCGGAGCGGTAGCTGCCGACGCCGGCGGAGATGAGGCGGGTGCCGCGGAGCCGGTGGGACCGGCCGAGGCCACACTCCTTCGTTTCGCCGCACCCGACTCGGGGCTGGCCGAGGACGACCGCAAGGCCGTCGCCATGCTGGCCGCCGCCGTCAGTTACCACCGGAGGGAACGGAAATCGTTCTGGTGGGCTCATTTCGACCGGTGCGAACTGGGACCGGACACCCATGGTGAAGACCGGAACGTCTTCCTGGTCGAAACCGCGGAGATCCTGGACGACTGGCATCGGGAAGGCCGGAAACTGCCGGAGCGCCGGGTGAAGTTGACCGGCACCATCAGCCCGGGATCGGACCTGCGCGAGGGCAGCAAGTGGTTCCGGATGTACGGCCACCCGCTGCCCGCCGGACTTGAAAGCACCGGCAAGAGCGGGACCGGCCGCAACGGCTGGTTTGGCACCGAAGTCCTGGAACTGGGCGACGAGGACGGCAAGGACACGGTCATCATCCGGGACCGGCTGCACCGAAACATCGAGCCTTACGCTGACCTGCCGATCGCGCTCACCGAGGACCAGCCGATCGCCACCAAGAGCCTGGAGCAGGCGCTGGAAACGTTGGCCGCCGACGTCGCCGCGGGGCTGGAGTCGGGAACCCTACCGCGGCACCCGGCCCTCGATCTCGTCCGCAGGCTGCCGCCCCGGCTGGCTGGAGGCTCACCGTTGCCGCAGCCCGGGGAGGGGCCGGACCGGTTTATCGACGCCATCACCGGCGCCGTGCTGAGCCTGGACCGCTCCTACCTAGCCGTGCAGGGCCCGCCCGGGACGGGAAAGACCTACGTGGGTGCCCGCGTCATCGCCCGGCTGGTCGAGCGCGGCTGGAAAATCGGCGTCGTCGGACAATCCCACTCCGTCGTGGAACACCTCCTCGGCACCGCCGTCGCCGCTGGCGTCAGCCCCGCCCTCGTGGCCAAGGACGTGAAGCACTCCGAGCCGCTCCCCTGGGAGGCCCGGAGCGCCAACGACGTGTCCGCGCTACTCGCCGCGCGGGGTGGGGCACTGATCGGCGGCACCGCCTGGACCCTCACCGGCTCCACCGTCCCGGCCGGAGCCCTGGACCTGCTGGTGATCGACGAGGCCGGGCAGTTCTCGCTGGCCAACACCCTGGCGGTGGCGCAGGCCAGCAGCAGACTCTTGCTGCTCGGCGACCCGCAGCAGCTGCCGCAGGTCAGCCAGGGCCAGCACCCGGAGCCCGTGGACGAATCGGCGCTCGGCTGGATCTCCGCGGGGCACGCGACACTCCCGCCGGAGCTCGGCTACTTCCTGGCCGACTCTTGGCGGATGAACTCGGCGCTCTGCCGGGCCGTCTCGGAGCTCGCCTACGACGGCCGGCTGCGGTCGGCTCCGGCAGCCGACCAGCGCCACCTCGACGGGGTCCCGGCCGGAATCGAGACGGTCATGGTCCCGCACGCCGGCAACACCACTTCGTCCCCGGAGGAAGCGGCGGAAGTCGTCCGCCAGGTCCGGCGGCACCTCGGCCTGATGTGGCACTCCCCGGAGGGCGGCAGGCCGTTGGGCACCGAGGACATCCTGGTGGTGGCCGCCTACAACGCGCAGGTCAACCTCATCCGAGAGGCGCTGGGCTGTGCCGGCCTGGGCGGGGTCCGGGTGGGCACGGTGGACAAGTTCCAGGGCCAGGAGGCGGCGGTGGTGCTGGTGTCGATGGCCTGCTCGGCCGTGGCCGACGCACCGCGCGGCATGGAATTCCTGCTTTCCCGCAACCGGATCAACGTGGCTGTGTCCCGGGGGCAGTGGCGCGCCGTGATCGTCCGGGCGCCGGAGCTCACCCACTATCTGCCGCCGCAGCCGGCGTCGCTGGAGCAACTGGGAAGCTTCATTGCCCTGTGTCAGCGCTCGGTCGGAACCGGTACCGGGGGTTAAACGCCAGGCGGCGGGGAGGAAGGCAATTCCTCTCCGCCGCCTGCTGGCGCCCCGTTGCATTCGGGGCCGCCGGGATTTAGTTCTGGTAGAACGGGTAATCCGTGTAACCCTCGGCGCCGTCGGCGTAGAACGTGGACTGGTTCGGCTCGTTGACCGGCAGCCCTTCACGCCAGCGGCGGGCCAGGTCCGGGTTCGCGATGGCCGGGCGGCCCACGACGACGGCGTCGGCGTGGCCGTCGGCGACCAGCGAGACGGCCTCGTCACGGGTGGTGATGACGCCGAAGCCCGTGTTCAGCAGGAACGGGCCGTCGAAGCGGGCGCGCAGGTCCTTGACCAGCTCGCTGTCGGCGTCCTTGTGCAGGACGCTCAGGTAAGCCAGCTTCAGCGGCGAAAGGGCGTCCACCAGGATGCCGTACGTTTCGCGGACGTCGGCTGCATCGGTCTCGGTGGCACCCTGGACGTTGTGCTCCGGGGAGATGCGGATGCCCACGCGGTCCGCGCCCACGGCGTCGACGACGGCCTGGGCCACCTCGATGACGAAGCGTGCACGGTTCTCGGGGGAACCGCCGTAGTTGTCATCGCGCTGGTTGGCGGCGGGGGTCAGGAATTCGTGCAGCAGGTAGCCGTTGGCGGAGTGCAGTTCGACGCCGTCGAATCCGGCCTCGATGGCGTTGCGGGATGCGCGGACGAATTCGTCGCGGATAGACGGCAGTTCGTCGGTGGTGAGGGCGCGCGGTACCGGGAAGGACTGCTTGCCTTCGTAGGTGCGAGTGACGCCGTCGATCGCGATGGCGCTGGGGGCGACGACCTCGTGGCCGCCGGTGGTGGCCTCGTGGGTGACACGGCCGGCGTGCATGACCTGGGCGAAGATGCGGCCGCCCTCAGCGTGAACGGCGGCGGTGACGTCGGCCCAGCCCTTGAGCTGTTCCTCGGTGACCAGGCCGGGCTGGCCCGGGAAGCCGCGGCCGGCTTCGCTGGGGTAGGTGCCCTCGCTGACGATCAGGCCAAGCGATGCGCGCTGCCGGTAGTGCTCAGCCACCAGCGGGCCCGGGACGCCTTCCTTGCCGGAGCGCAGGCGGGTCAGCGGCGCCATGACGAGTCGGTTCGGGAGCTCCATTTGGCCAACGGTCAAAGTGGAAAACAGCATGCGCGGTTCCTTTCGCTGTGGATGATGTCCACGTAGAACAGCAAGGAGGCGCGTGCAACTATTCCGGCTGAGACTCGAATCACTTTCCGGCCGGACTCGGGTTACAGGTCGATCAGGGGGACGGCGGCCTGTCAGGGGGACGGCGGGGCTCCGGCGGGACAGCCCTGGCCCTGCGGGTTGCGGAGGCAGTCGTCGGCAAAGTTCCGGGTGATGGACCGCCACACGCTGACGGTCTGCGAGGGACCGCTGAACTGCCCCTGCCCGGGGATGGGCAGCGGGGGCCCGCCGTTGACGGAGTACGTTCCCTGGAAGTGGGTGGTGAGGACGACGCCGAAGTCACCGGTCTCGGCGTACGCGTGACTGGTGGAGGTCTTCTCTCCCCAGCGTTCCTGCGGCAGCGGGCCGCCGGCCGCCGGGGTGGGTCCCAGCGAGGTGCCGTCGCCATACGTCCAGGTGTACTGGACGGGGGTGGCGGTGACATGTACGGACTGGTTCAGGATGGTGATGTCGAATTGTTGAGCCGCCGACTGGGCGAAGAAATTGGTCTCGGCTCCGCGGAGCGTATGCGGGCTGGGTTGTGCGGTGGCCTGCCCGGGATTGATCGGCAACTTTTGAAACTCGGTTTGAATCATCGCGGCGATGCGCGGCAGCAGATCCTCCGGTTTTGGATCGAAGAGGCAGGTCGGCCCGGAATGGAAGCTCCACGTCGGGTTGGGCACCCCCGCAGGAGCCTTGAGCCACACCACGGGAATTCCCGGTTTGCCGTCGGGCCCGGATTTGCAGTCAACCAGATCGCCCAGGCAGACGGTATCGAACTCTCCACCGCCAAGATGACATTGGAGTTCGTATTTGTATTGGTAGGGGTCGTTTGCGGGGATACCCGATCCAAGTGGTGCGAATTGCCCCGTTTCAGGGTCCAGCCGCCAGCCACCTACATTTACCCCCTGATTTCCAAATCCTGCGTCCGTCCCTTCGTCGGCAAATGCCGCGCCGGGAGCCTGGCAGAGCAGAGTTAGACCCAGCGCCAGCAATATGAAGAGCCGGAATCGGCGTCCCCTTGGTCTCATCGGATCGGGTGCAAGCCCGCCACCCGCCACGCGGCGTCCTTATAGACGGCGAGCATCACGTTGCCGGTGTCGGAGGGCGGGGTGGCGGCACGGAATTCCGAGCCATCACTTTTGTAATAGGCGATCGCGGACTGCCGAACCTGCACCACGACCTGAAAATTGGCGTTCGTATCCGGACCAGCGTTTGCGGTGACAGAGGGAGTCGCGATTTTCCCTCCGACGAGCCACCTATCGGTTTGATAGTTAGTGCTTATGGACTTGGAAACATTCGCGCAAAGCTGGCAGTCGGCGGCTGTGATCGCATCCAGCCGGCTCACGTCTCCGGTCTCGTAGCCGTAGCTGAGCACCTCGAACCAATACTTCGCGAAGGCCTCGAGTCCTTCCTTGGTCTCAGCTTTGGCGGCCTCGGGCAAGACCGGGACGGGGACATTCTGGGCGCGGCCGGAGGCATCGGCCGGTTTGTAGGCGGGAGCGGCAGTGGGCGTGGCCGACGTCGTTCCCGGCGATGCGGACGCGGTCGACTCCACGGGGGCCGCCGTCGTCGGCGCCGGCGGGGACTGTCCGCCCGAGCAGGCCGTCGTACCGACCAGGGCGGCAAGAAAGAGGGCGACTGCGGCGCAGAGCCGGCGGGTCTTTGGACTATGAAATGGCATGTTCAGCTGATCCCCCAATAGAAAATCATGACGCCTGAAATCCAAACAATGCCTAAGGGTAACTGAACCGCAGGCCCCCGGTAAGAGTTATCCACAGATCAATCGGACCGCCCCACATCCCGGCCAAACAGTTCCTTTCGGCCTCTGGCGCCCCTCTACACCGGATAGAAGAATGGGCCCATGATGTTCGAACACGCTGAAGGTCAACCGATCCTGACTCTGACCGAGGATCAATGTTGGAAACTCGTCGAGGGCACTAAGCACGGGCGTCTGGTGGTCACCGTCGGCGGCGAGCCGGACATCTTCCCGGTGAATTACGCCGTCGCAGACCGAAAGCTTTATCTCCGCACCGCCCCCGGCAATAAACTCGCCGAGCTGACCATCAACGCCAAGGTCCTCTTCGAAACAGACGGCATCCTCTCCGAAGAAGCGTGGTCGGTGGTGGTGCGCGGCACGGCCCGCACCCTGGAACACTCCGCCGAGATCGCCGCCGCAGAGGCCTTGGAGCTCAAGCCCTGGGTCCCCACCCTCAAGGACTTCTACGTCGAGATCGCCCCCACCGCCGTCAGTGGACGCCACTTCCAGTTCGGCGAACATCCGGAACGGGACATCTAAGGCCGAGTCGCAGGAAGAACCAACCACCAGAGGCAGGGCCGGCCGCAGCCGGCAGCCCTGCCTAGACTTAACGCATGGCGGACAGTCTGACCCCGGAGCGGCGCAGCTGGAACATGTCCCGCATCCGGGGCAAGAACACCAAACCAGAGCTCCTGGTCCGCAGGCTGCTGCACGCCAAGGGCTACCGCTACCGCCTCCACGGCACCGCCCGGGGCGGCAAGCTCCCGGGCAACCCGGACCTCGTCTTCGCGGGCCGGCGCAAGGTCATCTTCGTCAACGGCTGCTTCTGGCATTTCCACGACTGTCGCGTGGGACAGCACGCGCCCAAGAGCAACGCCGAATTCTGGGACACCAAACGCAGCCGCACAAAGGCCCGCGACGCCGAACAGCGCCAGCGGCTCGAAGAGCTGGGCTGGGAGGTCCTCACCCTCTGGGAGTGCGGCATCAAAGATCTCCCCGCGCTGGAAGCCGAGCTGGAATCCTTCCTCGGCCCGGAAACGGCCGGCACCACAAAGCACCGCGCCCCGTTGCCAACGTGACGCACGACACGCCGTCGAACCCTTCGCGCACCGCCTCCGCGTCCTAGGCCCTACCGGCCGGTAATCTCGGCTTCGCCGGCACTGCCCCAGCGCCGGTTTGCTGCAACCCGCCGTCGTGGATTCGTGACGATTTCGGGGGAACTGATCTGTGCCGGTATGCTCGCGACGGAAATATCTGGGCTATGCCCAGAGACAGTCCTGCGCACCTGGGCTAAACTCGGCATTCGGGGAACTAGGACTCTATCGGTCAGTACGTGGGGGTACTACTCACTCCTCAGGAGAAGCACGATGCCACACCTATTGTTGTCCACCGAGGCCCGCCCGCTGCACGCGGTTCGCAGTCCGGAGGCCGCGTCGGAGCTCGATCCCCTCCGCAGGCAGGTGACCGACATCATCGACGCCATTCTTTCCGACGAGAACCCCGATGAGGCACTCGTCCGCGAACGTCTCCGCCAGCACGTGGCGGACAATCCGGGCCAGCCTGAGAAGGCCCTGCTGAACCACCTGCTCTCGGTTTCCACCACCGTGCAGGACGGCACGGCCTAAGCACAGGCCACCGGCCTAGCGGCTGATGGTTGCCTGACGCACGACTTCGCCCCAGGACTGCTGGGCCAGGTCTGCCACGGAGGCGAGAATCTGCGCCGGCGGCTGGGACAGGTCAAGCGGGAACTCCACGACGTCGATGTCCGTGTTCAGGATCCGACGCAGCTTAATTTCCCCCGACCCGGGGTAGATCAGCCACGCGGTGGGCACCCGCAGGGACGTGCAGTAGGCCAGCATCCGGTAGTGGTCCCCCGAGAGGGACGCGCCAACGTCGGAAGCGGCCTGGTACTTGGCGTCGTACACCATCACGGGGCGGCCGCCGAGCAGGTGCACCGCGCCTGGCTGGACCATGATCCGGTCCGCGTCGTCCACCGCCTCGTTCAGCATGGCGTTGTACCGCAGCCGCATCTCCCCCGGGAATGCACCCATCGCCTCGCGCAGGGCGACGCCCACGAAGTCGGAAAACACCTTGGACATGTCGACGACGAACGACGCCGCCTGCTGCTTTCCGTCGCCGGCCTCGGCCGAGGCGTTGCGCAGGATGAGTTCGGCCAGGCGCAGCGCCGGGTGGTAGCGGACATTCATCCGACTGGCCCGCCACGGCGGCAGCGGCGCCCCGGACTGCAGCCGGGTGACCGCGTCGAGCTTGCCCTTCAACCGCCGCAGCCGGCTCAATACGTCCGCCCGGACCCCCGGCACCTGCGACATCCGCTCCAACGCCGCGCGCAGGATCCGGTTTTCCGGGATGTCCTCGGTGAATTCGTCGTAGGAGACCTCCAGCGGCACCAGCATGCCGGGCCGGCGGGAAATCTGGTCCGAGATCCTGATCCGGCCCTTGACCGTCCGCAGCGATTCGTCCACGTTCAGGTACCCCTGCAGGACACCGCGACTCAACGCCCGGTCGGCGAGCTGGGCCAGGGACTCGGCCAGGGCGCTCCATAGTTCGGCGTCCTCCACCGCGGCGACGGCGTCATCGCGGAAGCCCTGGTTCTCGGTGTAGCCGAGCAGGAACAGCAGCCGGGCCAGGCCGAGGCGCTCCTTGGGCCGGACCTCCAGCTGGACGGTGGGGGTCCGGACCGAGCCGACCTTCCCGACCGGTTCGATCCGGAACAGGCCCATGCCCAGCGGCGACGCCTTGGCCAGGCCGCTGCCGTTGATGTACGCGGCGCTGCCGGGATCGAGGCGCTCCACCACACCCTGGGACAGCTCGTCCATGGCGATGTGCCGGACGGCCGGCTGCCCGGCGGCCAGCCCGGCTCCCGGCTTGGCGTACCCGTCCCGGAGGGCGCTAGACGCGGGCAAGGCGACCCATCAACTGCTCGAGCCCGAACCGCTCCTGCAGCTGGGCGCGGTTCAGCTGACCGTGGTAGTGCTCCTCGAGCAGCGGCATCAGTTCGTACTTCCAGATCCGCCGCAGCCCGGCGGGGGTCTGCGCAGCCTTCTTCATGAAGTAGGACGGCCCGATCATCAGGTCCCGGTCCCACTCGTCGATCGCGTTGTTCAGCTCATCGAGCAGCAGCGCCGGCGTCGTGTCGAGGCCGCGGGCCTGCAGGAACCGCAGCAGCGTCCCCTTCACCGGTTCGGTGCTGGGGTGCAGCTCGATGAAGGAGAACCGGCGCCGGATCGCGGCGTCCATCATGGCGATGGAGCGGTCTGCCGTGTTCATGGTGCCGATGATGTAGAGGTTGTCCGGCAGCGAGAACGGCTCGGTGGGGCTGTACTGCAGGTAGATCCGGTCGTCGCGGTACTCCAGCAGGAAGTACAGCTCGCCGAAGACCTTCGCCAGGTTGGCGCGGTTCATCTCATCGATGATCAGGAAGTAGGGCTTCTTCTCGTTGCCCGGCTTCGCGGCTTCCTCGGCCAGCCGGCGCAGCGGACCGGCCACCAGCTTGAAGGAGACCTGGCCCTCGTCGGTCTTGTCCGGCCGGTAGCCCTCGAAGAAGTCCTCGTAGGCGTAGGAGGGGTGGAACTGCACCAGCTTGACCCGCTCGTCCCCGGTGTCGCCGGCGAGTTCGGCGGCGAGGTGCTTGGCCAGGTAGGTCTTGCCGGTGCCGGGCGGGCCGTACAGCACCAGCTGCCGGTTCTCCTCCAGCATTTCGGCGATTTCCTGGAGCGGCTCCAGGTCCATGTGCAGGGTCGCGGCGAACTCCGGGGTCAGGGGACGGAAGCCCTCGCACGGGGGTTCGACGACGGCGGCCGGCTCGGCGCCGTCTGCGGCATCGCCCTCCGCCTCGGCCGGGAGCAGCGCCTCGAGCGCCTGGATCACGCGGGTGACGTCCACGACAACGCCGGAGCTGGCCAGCTGCCGCTGCACGTGCCGGGGCAGCTCGGCGAGCTGGTGGTCGCCGTCGAACCAGCGGACCTTGCGGCGCAGCCGGCGGTTGTCCTCGTTCTGTTCGGGTTCGCCCAGCACCACGCCCACGCGGACCGCGCCGGCGCTTTGGTAGAGCGTGAGGTCGCCCGGCTTCATGACGGTCAGAAAGGCGAAGACGGCGGTCTTGGTGTCCTCGCGCTCGACGTAGCTCAGGTGCTTGTAGTCCTCGTCAACGGCGTGCTGGACCAGGCCCGCGGTGACGCCCGGGTCGAGCTGGCGGAGGTGTTCGACGTCGAGCGTCACCGCTTCCTCGTCCTGCCACGCGGCGAGCAGCTCGGCATTGTCGTGGTGGCTGCGCAGCAACCAGGCGCGGCGGCCGGGGTCCCCCACCTTGCGCCACTGGCTGACCAGCTGCCGGGAGTACCAGTCGATCCGCTGGCCGGCCTGTTCGTCCAGGTGCAGGCGGATCCGGTGGATGTCGGCGGAAATCTCCTCATCCGTATCGCCCTTCGCGCCGCCGACCAGGGAGGCGAACGCGTCGCGGATCTCCTGGCGTTCGACGTCGGCCACGATCGGTTCGAAGTAGGCCGGCCAGACCAGGAATTCGATGCTGCGGCGAATCGCCGGCTGGTCATCCGGGGTGCCCATGGTCAGCTCGTGGAACGCCAGCGGGTCCTTGATGGCGGCCTGCACGACGCCGGCGGGACGCTGCGCGACGTGGCGGACGAAGCGGCAGAGCCACTTCAGGTGGTCCCAGATGGTCCAGTTGAACTCTGCGGTGCGGTCCCGGATCACACCGTGGTCCGTCATGCCGGCGTAGAGCTCCTCCGGCAGGTCCAGCGGAGGCTCAAGCCAGGACGCGGCCTCGGCCACGCGGGCACGCTTGACCTTGAGGGACTTCACCTCGTGGGCCAGCGGGAGGGACTGAAGGAAGAGCAGTTCGACGGCGAGCTGCTTCGCGCCGCGGGTAGCCCCCTCAAGGTTTTCCCGCAGGTTGGTCATCATGGGTGCCTTGGGGTCCGGGATGCCCCGTTCCAGCCGCTCCAGCAGCTCCGAGGCGGCGGCCACGGACCAGGTCCGGGTGCGGCCATCCAGCGGGGAGGCCTTGCCGAGCAGACCCGGGCCGAGCACAAACCACGCCGCGTCTTCGATTTCCTTGGAGATGCCGAGGGCGCGGTGCATGGCAGGCTTTTTGTGGGGGGTCATGCCCTCCAATTTACAGGCCTAAGCTGAACGCCCGCATCACGGGCCGGCCCGTCGCCGGGCCGTCCGGGGCGTTCTCCAGGCGCCCGGGCGGGCTACTTGCCGCCGGCCCTGCGCTTCACGCCGAAGGTGAAATAGCTGCCGGGTCCGACGAAGTTCACCAGCGTGGCTACCCGCCAGAGCGCCTTGCTGCCGCGGATTTCCTCCGCCGGCCGGCGGGAGATGTCCCGCTGCGCCGCGACCAAAAGGGAAAGCTGCACGAGGGCCGCCGTGACGGTGCCGAACTTCGCCATCGGCGAGAGTTCCTTCCACGTCTTCTTTTTGCCCGCCGCCTTGCTGCGCTTGGCCATGGTCCTGCTCCTCGCTCTGGTCGGTTCTGTGCCGATGCCCGTGGGGCGCGTCCAGTCTAGGGCGGGGCGGGCGGCCGGGGTAAGGGCCTCCCGCCCCATCCCTCTTGGTCAACTGACTCGCAGCCGGGGCCGTTCCGGAGCCTCAAAACGGCCTGAGGTGCGAGTCAGTTGGGGTCCGCGCGGTCAGCGGGCGGTGAACTGCTCCAGCTTGGCCTTCTGCTCCGGGGTCAGCCGCACCACCCGTCCGGTGGCTTCGTCCACGAAGGCCAAGTGGCTGCTGGCCTTGACGCAGTCCTCGCCGGTGACGGGGTCCTGGACCAGGTAATGGATGTCGAAGCTGGCACCCTTGACCGCGCCGATCCAGAGCTGCACGAGGGCCGGGATGTTGCGGTACTCCAGGGTCCGGACGTAGCGGATGCGGTGTTCGACCACCAGCGCCAGGATGCCGGCGGGGACCTCGCTGAAGAGCGGGACCACCGGCTCCAGGCCGGGCAGCCCAGTGCCGCCGGGCGGCCCGAAGGCGGCGATGCGCGCCTCCTCCAGGATCCGGACCAGCTGGACGTTGTTGATATGGCCGTAGGCGTCCATATCGCCCCAGCGCATCGGCACCCGCACCTCCAGCCGGCGCGGCTCCGCTCCCCCGGCCGCCGCGGCGCTCAGCTGCGCACCGGCGTCGGGCCGCCCGCGGCGTCGGCCAGGGCCGCCTCCGCGTCCTCACCGGCGAACTGGGACATGTACAGCCGGTAGTAGGCACCCTGGCTCTCGAGCAGCTCGGCGTGCCGGCCCTGCTCCACGATCCGGCCTGCCTCCATCACCAGGATGGTGTCCGCGTCCCGGATGGTGGAGAGCCGGTGCGCGATGACAAAGCTGGTCCGTTCGGTCCGCAGCGCGGCCATGGCCTTCTGGACCAGGGCCTCCGTTCGGGTGTCCACGGAGCTGGTGGCCTCGTCCAGGATCAGCAGCAACGGGTCGGCCACGAAGGCGCGGGCGATGGTGATCAGCTGCTTCTCGCCGGCGCTGACGTTGTTGCCTTCCTCGTCGATGACCGTGTCGTAGCCGTCCGGCAGCGCCCGGACGAAGCGGTCCACGAAGGTGGCCTTGGCGGCGGCCATAATCTGATCCTCGGTGGCGTCCAGCTTGCCGTAGCGGATGTTCTCGTAGATGGTGCCGCCGAACAGCCAGGCGTCCTGCAGCACCATTCCCACCTTGGAGCGCAGCTCGGCGCGGCTGAGCCGGGTGATGTCCACGCCGTCCAGGGTGATGGTGCCGGCGTTGAGCTCATAAAAGCGCATCACCAGGTTCACCAGCGTGGTCTTGCCGGCGCCGGTTGGTCCGACGATCGCGACGGTGTGGCCGGGTTCGGCGGTGAAGGACAGGTCCTCGATCAGCGGCTTGTCCGGCGTGTAGCTGAAGGTGACGTGGTTGAACTCCACGTGACCGTCGGTCCTGGCCGGCAGCTGGTCTGTGGCGGTCTCCGGATCCTGCTCGTCGGCGTCGAGGAACTCGAACACGCGCTCGGCGGAGGCGACGCCGGACTGCAGCATGTTGGCCATGCCGGCCATCTGCCCCAGCGGCTGGGTGAACTCGCGCGAGTACTGGATGAACGCGGTGGCGTCTCCCAGGCTCATCCCGCCGGAGGCCACGCGCAGGCCGCCGACGACGGCGATGCCCACGTAGCTGAGGTAGGAGACGAACTGCATGACCGGCATGATCATGCCGGAGACGAACTGGGCGCCGAAGCTGGCCTTGTAGAGTTCCTCGTTCCGTTCGTCGAAGCGGGCCAGCATGTCCGCGTCGCGGCCGAAGACCCGGACCAGGTCGTGCCCGGAGAAGGACTCCTCGATCTGGCCGTTGAGTTCGCCGGTGTTCTTCCACTGCGCGGCGAAGAGCTTCTGGCTGCGCGCGCCGATGACACCGGCGGCCACCCCGGAGAGCGGCAGCGCGATGAGGGCGATCAGGGCCAGCTGCCAGGACACGATGAACATCATGATGACGATGCCGATCACGGTCAGTGCCGAGTTCACCAGCTGCGCGAACGCCTGCTGCAGGGCCTGCTGGATGTTGTCGACGTCGTTGGTGACGCGGGAGAGGATGTCGCCCCGCTGGCGGGTGTCGAAGTAGTTCAGCGGCAGCGCGTTGAGTTTCTCCTCGGTGTCATCCCGCAGCCGGCGCACCACCCGCATGACCAGGACGTTGAGGACGTAGCCCTGCAGCCAGAGGAAGATGTTGGCGACGAAGTACATCACCAGCACCACGCTGATGAGGAACGCAAGCTTCTGGAAGTCGATGCCGACGCCGGGGATCACGTCCATCCGGGAGAGCATGTCCGCGAAGTTGTCCTGGCCCTGGGCGCGGAGCCCGGCGATGAACTGGTCCTTGGTGGCCCCGGCCGGCAGTTGCTTGCCGACGACCCCGCCGAAGATCACGTCCATGGCCTGGCCGAGGATCCGGGGTGCGACGACGTTGAGGACGACGGCGACCGTCACCATGGCCAGGACGGCGATGATGCCGGCGCGTTCGGGTTTCAGCAGGCCCATCAGGCGCTTCGCCGAGGGCCAGAAGTGCTGGGCCTTCTTTGCCGGGACCGCGCCGAACATGCCGCCGTCGGCCTCGCCGGGGGTGAATTCCTCCTCGACGAAGTCCTCGTCGGCGGTGTCCGGTGCGTCCTGCGGGCCGGTCACAGCGCCGGCCGTTTCGTCGGGCGCGTTGCGGCCGAGCTTTTCGTTGGTGCTCACGCGATGGCCTCCGCGGTCAGCTGGGATTCGACAATTTCCTGGTAGGTGCTGGAGCTCTCGAGGAGCTCCTCGTGGGTGCCGCGGTCCACGATCCGGCCCTTGTCCAGCACCAGGATCTGGTCCGCGTCGGCGATGGTGGAGACCCGCTGACCGACGATGATGACTGTGGCGTCAGCGGTCTTGGCCTTGAGGGCCTTGCGTAGCCGGGCGTCGGTGGCGACGTCGAGCGCGGAGAACGAGTCGTCGAAGAGGAAGACCTTGGGTTCGGTGACCAAGGCCCGGGCGATGCAGAGCCGCTGGCGCTGGCCGCCGGAGACGTTGGTGCCGCCCTGGGCGATCCGGGCGTCGAGGCCGTTCTTCTTCTCGCGGACGAAGTTGGCTGCCTGCGCCACGGTGAGGGCGTCCCAGAGCTCGGCGTCGGTGGCTTCGGACTTGCCGAACCGCAGGTTGTGCCCGATGGTTCCGGAGAACAGGTAGGGCCGTTGCGGGACCATGGCGACGCGGCTGGTGATCTCGGCCCGGTCCAGGTTGGTGACGGGGACGCCGTCCAGCAGGACCTCGCCCGAGGCGGCGTCGAACAGGCGGGGCAGCAGGGCCAGCAGGGTGCTCTTGCCGGCGCCGGTGGACCCGATGATGGCCACGGTCTGGCCGGGTTCGGCGGTGAAGCTGATGTCGCTGAGCACGGGGGCCTCGGCGCCGGGGTAGGCGAAGGAGACGTTCCGGAATTCCACCCGGCCGGCCCGGGCGGCGGGAGCCACGGGGGTGCCGGGCTCGTGGATGGAGGGTTCGACGTCGAGCACCTCGCCGATGCGGTCCGCGCAGACGGAGGCGCGCGGGATCATCATGGCCATGAAGGTGCCCATCATGACCGCCATCAGGATCTGGAGCAGGTACTGCAGGAACGCGGTCAGCGACCCGACCTGCATCTCCCCCGCGTCCACCCGCTGGCCGCCGAACCAGAGCACGGCCGCGGTGGAGATGTGCAGGATCATGCCGATTGCCGGGAACATCAGGACGAACAGCGAGCCGATCTTGAGCGAGACGTTGGTCAGGTCCTGGTTGGCGGCGCCGAAGCGCTGCTCCTCGTGCGGTTCGCGGACGAAGGCGCGGACCACGCGGATGCCGATGATCTGCTCCCGCAGGACGGCGTTGAGCCGGTCGATCTTGGCCTGCATGGAGCGGAACAGCGGCATCAGCCGGACCACCAGGTAGCCGACCACCACCACCAGCAGCGGGACGGCGACCCACACCAGCCAGGAGAGGTTCAGGTCCTCGCGGAGGGCCATCACGATGCCGCCGATGCACATGATGGGGGTGGCCACCATGAAGTTGAGCGCCATCAGCATCAGCATCTGCACCTGCTGCACGTCATTGGTGCCGCGGGTGATCAGCGACGGCGCCCCGAAGATGTTGACGTCGCGGGCGGAGAAGCTGCTGACCTTGCGGAAGACCCCGCGGCGCAGGTCGCGGCCGAAGGCCATAGCCGCGCGGGAGCCGAAGTAAACGCCGGCGATGGCCGTGACCACCTGGACCAGGGCGACACCGAGCATCAGGGCGCCGGTGCGCCAGATGTAGTCGGTGTCGCCGCGCGAGACGCCCTCATCGATGATCTGCGCATTGAGGCTCGGCAGGTACAGCGCGGCGATGGTGGAGGCCAACTGGAAGACGACGACGGCCGCGATGAACGGCAGGTACGGCCTCGAGTAGCGCCGGATGAGGGTGAGAAGCATGCCCACTGGTCCTTCTGGAAGAAGCGGTTAATCCAAATACATGACAAAAGTAAAGCAGCAGGGGCCGACAGCCTTAGCCGTCCAACTCTACGAGGTCTTGGGCGCCGGCGGAACAGCGTCCGGAAAGGGAGACCAACGGCCCCGCACCTCCCCTCGCGGGAAGGTACGGGGCCGCCGGATCCTGGCTGCGACGCCTGGCGGTGCGCGGGGCTATTCGCCGCGGTGCCGGCCGTGCGTGGCGATGTAGTCCGCGGCGGCGCGCTGCAGCTTCCGTTCCTTGGCCAGCTGGCGGCGGAGCGTGGTGAGCTGCTCGGCCACGCGGGCCTGTTCAGCGGCGATCGCGCGCTGCTCGGCGGCCTGGTCATGCACCGTGCGGAGGGCGTCCGCGAGCTGGACCTGCTGCTCGGCGAGCAGCCGCTGGGTCTGCATGAGCAGCTGCAGCACGTCGGCGTCGTCGGCCTTCGCGTCCGCCACCATGGTCCGGGACCGGAGGCGGGCACCCTCACGCTCCGCGCGGGCGTCGGCGTCGTCGGCCGGGCCCTGCTCGCGGGCCGCGGCGGGGAACCGGGTTCCGCCGTTCCGCTGCCGGCTCAGGACCTCGATGAACTCGCGGTCCAGGTCCACGATCCCGGTGGGGGTGGTGTCCGTGGACGGCTCGCCGGGACCCTGGGCGGAACCCCCGCCGGCAGGACCGTGGGCGGCGACGGCGTGGGCGGCAGCCCCGGCGTCGATGTCCGCACCGGATCCGGTGATGGCTCCGGACGCCGCGGTCTGGGCGGCGGGCTCGGGCTGGACATCCACGGTGCGGCGCAGCGGCTTCTCCTTGATGAACAGGACGGAAACCAGCGCTAGGATGCCCACGATCGCCGAGATCATGAAGATTTCCGCCGTGGCATCACCGTAGGCGGCGCGCATGATGTCGCGGATCTGCGGGGGCAGGTCCTTGAGGTCCAGGCTGCCACCGGAGGAGCCGCCCTGAACGGGGATGCCGGCCGCGGCCAGGCCTTGGGTGGCGAGTTCCTTGACCCGGTTGCCCAGGACGGCGCCGAGGACGGAGACGCCGATCGCGCCGCCGACGGAGCGGAAGAACGCGACCGAGGCGCTGGCGGTGCCGATGTCCGTGGCCCGGACGGTGTTCTGGACGGCGAGGACGAGGTTCTGCATCAGCAGGCCCAGGCCGAGGCCGAGGACCGCGGTGTAGAGGCCGGTGATCCAGAGTTCGGTGGTGTGGTCGATGGTGCCGGCGAGGCCCAGGCCGCCGATCAGCAGGATGGAACCGGCGATCAGGTAGCGCTTCCACTTGCCGGTGCGGCTGATCAGCTGGCCGGAGAGGACCGAGCCGATCAGGTTGCCGGCGATCATCGGCAAGGTCAGCAGGCCGGCCTCGGTGGGGCTAGCGCCGCGGGCCACCTGGTAGTACTGGCCCAGGAACGCGGAGGAACCGAACATCGCGACGCCGACGGCGACGGAGGCCAGGATGGCCAGGGCCGTGGTGCGCTCGGAGATGATCTTGAGCGGGATGACCGGCTGCGCGACGCGGCCTTCGACGAAGACCAGCAGGGCCAGGAGGGCGATGCCGCCGCCGACCATGGCGACCGTCTGCCAGGACCACCAGTCGTAGTAGTCCGGGTTGCCGGCGAAGGAGACCCAGATCAGCAGCAGGCTGACGCCGGAGGTGAGCAGGATCGAGCCCAGCCAGTCGATCTTGGCGGGGCGCTTGACGTGCGGGAGCTTCAGCGTGATCTGCAGCAGGATCAGCGCGATGATGGCGAGCGGGACGCAGACAAAGAAGGTCCAGCGCCAGCCCAGCGGGCTGTCCACGATGAAGCCGCCCAGGAGCGGGCCACCCGCGGTGCCGACGGCCATGACGGCACCCATGTAGCCGGAGTACTTGCCGCGGTCACGCGGCGGGATCATCGAGCCGATGATGGCCTGGGCGAGCGCGGTCAGGCCACCCATGGCGATGCCCTGGATGACGCGGGCTGTGAGCAGGAACGGGATGGTCTGGGAGAAACCCGCCATCACGGAGCCGGCGACGAAGACAACGATGCTCAGCTGGACCAGGAACTTCTTGTCGAAGAGGTCCGCGAGCTTGCCCCAGATGGGGGTGGTGGCCGCGTTGGCCAACAGCGCGGCCGTGATCACCCAGGCGAAGTCGGTCTGGGTGCCCTTGAGCTCCGACATGATGGTCGGCAGGGCGTTGGCGACGATGGTGCTGCTGATGATCGCGGTGAAGAACGCTGCCAGCAGGCCGGTGAGGGCCTCCATGATCTGGCGGTGCGACATCACCACCTGGGGTGCGGGCTGGGGATTCTGCGTGGCTGTCGGGGATGGCCCGGCGGCCGCTGCGTGACTGGCCATATCTTTACTCCTCAACAAAGGTGGTGGTATCGGTGGATCCGGCCGTCTTTGCCCGGGCCGAGTTCCGAAGGGACTCGGCAAGTTTTTTCAGTGAGCGGGCGGTCTCTTCAACGTCGTCCTCGCTCCAGTCCTGCAACAGGGACTGCAGGCTGGCCGCCCGGTGTTCCTCGATGACGCGGAGCTTCTCCACGCCCGCCGGGGACAGCGCCACGAGCTGGGCGCGGCCGTCCTCGGGATCGGGCCGGCGTACGACGTAGCCGTGGTCGACCAGCTCCGAGAGGTGCCGGCTGAGGACCGGGGCGCTGACGCCGAGCCGTTCCGCCAGGTGGGTGGCGCGGGTCTCGCCCTCCCCAACGAAGCGGAGGACGCCCTGAAGCGCGACGCCGGTATCGTCGCCGCGCAGGCTCGCGGCGGCAACGCACCGGACGGCGCGCTGAAGATCAAAAATGTGGTGGACCAACTTGGCTGCAGTGGTCGATGCGACTGACATGTGAGGATGCCCCCTTATTTGCTTGCCCGAAGCAACAATACATGAAAATGATTGCTTTGGGAAACTAAGGGCGTTCGTGATGGGCTTCGCGGACCTGCCATGGGGCTGCCATGAGGGTCCTCCGGAGACGGCGAAAGGCCCCGATCCGGGTGGATCGGGGCCTTTCGTTCTGCTGGTTTTAGACGTCCAAGTGGGTAGGGGCGAACATCTTGAGCAGGGTCTCGACGACGACGACGTTGGGGCCGTCCGCGGCGAAGCCGGCCTTGAGCGCCTCCCCCACGTTCTCGGGGGCCACCCGCACCGCGGGAACGCCGAACGCCTCGGCGAGCTTGACGAAGTCCGGCCGCGCGAGTTCGGTGGCGGTGGCCTTGCCGAAGGCGCCCACCATGTACTCGCGCAGGATGCCATACCCGCCGTCGTCGACGATCAGCCAGGTGACCGGGACGTTGTGCTGCTTGGCCGTGGCGAGCTCGGAGATGGAGTACATTGCCGAGCCGTCGCCGGAGACCGCCAGGACCCTTGCCGAGGCGCCGGACCGCCCTGTCGTCTCGAGGCCCACCGCCCCGCCGATCGCGGCGGGGAAGCCGAAGCCCAGGCCGCCGGCGCCCTGCGCGGAGTGGAACTGGCCCTCGCGGGCGTCCCAGCAGCTCCAGGCCCAGTAGGCGGAGATGGTCATGTCCCAGAAGGTCTGCATGGTGGCGGGGACCGCCTCGCGGATCTCCGCCATGAACTGCAGTTCCTTGCCGAGGTCCTGGGACTCCAGCCGGGCGCGGACCTTGGCGAGGGTGTCCTTGACCAGGGTTTCCGGCGGGGTGCCGTGCCAGTCGGCGCGTTCCCCGTGGGGTTCGGTCAAAGCCTCGTCCAGGGCGGCGAGGGCCTGCCCGGCGTCGGCCCGGATGCCCAGGCCCGGCCGGTTCGACTCGAGCACGCGGGGTTCGGCGTCGATCTGGATGATCCGGCCGCGCGGCTCGAAGGTGAAGTAGTTGGAGGTGACCTCGCCCAGCGAGGAGCCGATGACGATCAGCACGTCGGCGTCCTCGAGCAGCTCGGTCATGTGCTGGTCTTCGATCCAGGACTGCAGCGAGAGTTCATGGGTCCAGGGGAAGGCACCGTTGCCGCCGGGGGTGCAGATCACCGGAGCGCGGAGCTTCTCGGCCAGCGACAGCAGGGACTTCTCCGCGTGGCCGCGGCGGGTGCCGCCGCCGGCGATGATGGCCGGGCGTTTGGCGTCCTCGAGCCACTTCACGGCCTCGCGGACCAACTCCACCCGGGGCGGGTTATCGGCGGCCTCGGCGAGGGCGTCCTCCACCGGGGGCACCATGATCGGGTCCAGCAGCACGTTCTGCGGGATTTCGATCCAAACCGGGCCCTGCGGGGAGGAGATGGCCTCGGTCCAGGCGTCCTGGATGGCGGAAGGAATGCCGGAGGCGTGCTGGATCAGCCGCTGGCTCTTGGTGACGTTGGCGGCGGAGGCCTTCTGGTCATCGAGCTGGTGAAGCATGCCCTTGCGCCGGGCACCGAGTCCCTCCAACGGGATCTGGCTCGCGACCACGACCATCGGCACGCCGGTGGCGTAGGCCTCCTGCAGGCCGGCCAGGGAGGTCAGGGCGCCCGGGCCGGTGGAGAGGAAGAGCACGCCGACCTCGCCGGTGGCGCGGGAGTAGCCGTCCGCGGCGAAGGCGGAGTTGTTTTCCACCCGGGAGGAGACGAACTGGAGGTTGCCGCGGCCCATGGCGTCGAACAGGCCCAGGGCGTGCTGGCCGGGGATGCCGAAGACGGTTTTGGCGCCGAGCGCTTCCAGGGTTTCGACGACGAGGTCGCCGCCGTTGCGGACGCCGCTCATCGGGCCGCCTCCGCGGATGCGGCCGGGGCCTGGGCGGGAGCGGCAGCAAAGCCGGCCGGGCGGCGGTTTTCGCGGCCCAGCGCCTGCGCCCCGTAGCCGTTGCCCGACGTCGGGCCGCCGTCGGCCGCGTTGTCCGCCATCAGGGTCACCAGTTCGTAGGCGACGTGGCTGCCGGCGACGCCGGTGATGTCCGCGTGGTCGTAGGCCGGGGCGACCTCGACGACGTCGGCGCCCACGAGGTTCATGCCGCGGAAACCGCGGATGATCTCGATCAGCTCGCGGCTGGTGAGGCCGCCGGCCTCCGGGGTGCCGGTGCCGGGGGCGTGGGCCGGATCGAGGACGTCGATGTCAACGGAGATGTAGAGCGGGCGGTTGCCGATCCGGTCGCGGACCTTGGCGACGGTTTCCAGCACGCCCTGGTAGTAGACGTCCGCGGAGGTGACGATGCCGAAGCCGAAGCGGTGGTCGTCGTCGAGGTCCTTCTTGCCGTAGAGCGGGCCGCGGGTGCCGATGTGGCTGATCGCCTCGGTGTCGAGGATGCCCTCCTCGACGGCGCGGCGGAAGGGGGTGCCGTGGGTGTACTCGGCGCCGAAGTAGGTGTCCCAGGTGTCCAGGTGGGCGTCGAAGTGCAGCATGGCGACGGGCTGGCCGGAGCGTTCGGCGGCGGCGCGCAGCAGCGGCAGGGCGATGGTGTGGTCCCCGCCGAGGGTCAACAGCTTGCTGCCGGCGGCGGTCAGGTCCAGCGCGTTCTGCTGGATGGACTCGATGGCCTCGTTGATGTTGAACGGGTTGACAGCCATGTCGCCGGCGTCGGCCACCTGGAGGTTCTCGAACGGGCTGACGTCCCAGGCCGGGTTGTAGGGCCGCAGCAGGCGGCTGGCCTCGCGGACGTGGTTGGCGCCGAAGCGGGCGCCGGGCCGGTAGGACACCCCGGAGTCGAAGGGCACGCCCACCACCGTGACGTCCGCCTTGGCCACCTGGTCGAGGCGGGGCAGGCGGGCAAAGGTGGCCGCGCCGGCGTACCGGGGGATGCGGGCGGAATCGATGGGGCCAAGGTTTCCGTTGGCCTCGATGCGCAACTCTTCCAAGCGGGCGTCTCCTTCTGGATACAGGGGTGGATGTGACTGCCATCATACACTCGGAGTTGCCTGCTGCGCACCTGTTGTTTACTTCTGACTGGCTCCGGGTGGCTCCGCGCATCGCACGCTGGACCGGGCGGAGGAGGCCCCGGAGTTGTCCAGATAGGCCCGCTCCCCCTTTCCGGGCTGGCTCGTGGTCCGCGGGAGGCGCGCTCAAACAACGTACGCTCCCGCCCGGTTACCCGCTCCCGCGCCAGAGACCACCCGCGGAGCGGCGGGCGCCACCCATGACCGCCGCCCAACCCCAAACCCGGCCGGGAGGAGGTAACCGGGGAGGAACGTACGGGGAGGGGAGCTACTGGCTGGCGGCAGGGACCAGCACCCAGAGCACCTCGACGGGCTCGTCGGTGGGGTTGATCCAAGTGTGCGGTTCACGGCCCGGGAAGGTGACAGTGTCGCCGGCCGCCAGGTCGAAGGACTCATTGGTCAGGACCAGCCGGATGCTGCCCTTGACCACGTGCAGGACGTCGACGTCGCAGTCCACGGCGTACAGTTCGGACTCTCCGCGGCCGCGGGGTTCGATCACGGCCTGGATGATCTGCAGCCGCCGCTCGGAGCGGGCCGTGAGCAGCCGCTCAACGATTCCCTCGCCGCCGAGGGAGATCCGCGGACCCTCGCCTCGTCGGGTCAGGTGCGTCTCCGGGGCGGCGAAGAGGTCGCCGATGGAGATGGAGAGGACCTGGCAGAGCGTCACGAGGGAGCTCACCGACGGGGAGGTCAGGTCCCGCTCCACCCGGCTCAGGAAGCCCTTGGTCAGGCCGGTGGCGTCGGCGACCTGTTCGATGGTGAGCCGCTGGGACTGCCGCGCGGCGCGGATTCTGGAGCCGATGGCAACCGGAACGTTGCTCGGTTCAACAGGGAGAGCCTTCATTTGGGAACCTTTCACGGCCGGCCGCGCGGCCCCAGCATTGGTGCCAATCCTAGCCGTTGCCCCGAGGCCGTTCCCCGCTGGGACACACGGCGTTCACAGGTTGACTGTAAGCACCATCACAATCTAGCGTTTGGCAACAGGTGTTGCCTATTTGGCAATGAACGTTACACCTCGCACCCTCCGCATGTTCTTCCGTCCAGCAGATCCGGCGGCCGCTTCGCAGTGCCGCGGCCGGCCCGCGGGCTGCCACAACCGCTCCAAGGAGCCTCTATGGATGCACAATTCCTCAACATCGCCATCGTGGTGGTGTATCTGATCGCAATGCTGGCGTTCGGCTGGTGGGGCAAGTCCCGCACCAAAAACAACAGCGACTTCCTCGTAGCCGGCCGCCGGCTCGGACCCTTCCTCTACACCGGCACCATGGCCGCCGTCGTCCTGGGCGGCGCTTCCACCGTCGGCGGCGTCGGCCTCGGCTACAAGTTCGGCATCTCCGGCATGTGGCTGGTGGTGGCGATCGGCGCCGGCGTCCTGCTGCTGAGCCTCCTCTTCGCCGGGACCATCCAGAAGCTGAAGATCTACACCGTCTCCCAGATGCTGACCCTGCGCTACGGCAGCCGCGCCACCCAGGCCTCGGGCATCGTCATGCTGGCCTACACCCTGATGCTCTGCGCCACCTCCACGGGCGCTTACGCCACCATCTTCGTGGTGCTCTTCGGCTGGGACCGGGCGCTCGCGATCGCCGTCGGCGGCGCAATCGTGCTGATCTACTCCACGATCGGCGGCATGTGGTCCATCACTCTGGCGGACCAGGTCCAGTTCGTGATCAAGACGGTCGGCATCTTCCTGCTCATGCTCCCGTTCACCCTCAACGCCGCGGGCGGCCTGGACGGCATCCGCAGCCGCGTGGATGCCAGCTTCTTCCAGATCGACGGCATCGGCGTGCAGACGATCATCACCTACTTCGTCGTCTACACGCTGGGCCTGCTGATCGGCCAGGACATCTGGCAGCGCGTGTTCACGGCCAAGACCCCCTCCGTCGCCCGCTGGGGCGGCGCCACCGCGGGCATCTACTGCATCCTCTACGGTGCCGCCGGCGCCCTGATCGGCCTCGGCGCCCGCGTGGCCCTGCCCGCCATCGACGTGAAGGCGCTCGGCAAGGACGTGGTCTACGCGGAGGTCGCCACCAACCTGCTGCCGATCGGCATCGGTGGCCTGGTGCTCGCCGCCGCCGTCGCCGCCATGATGTCCACCGCTTCCGGCGCCCTGATCGCCGCGGCCACGGTGGCCCGCGCCGACGTCGTGCCCTTCGTCGCCGGCTGGTTCGGCAAGACCGTCAACACTGACGACACGGACAACCCGGAGCACGACGTCAAGGCCAACCGCGTCTGGGTCCTGGGCCTGGGCGTCGTGGCGATCGTCATCGCGATCATCACCAAGGACGTCGTCGCCGCGCTCACCATCGCCTACGACATCCTGGTCGGCGGCTTGCTGGTGGCAATCCTGGGCGGCCTGGTCTGGAAGCGCGGCACCGGGATCGCCGCCGCCGCGTCCATGGCCGTGGGATCGGTCATCACCCTTGGCACCATGATCATCCTCGAGATCAACGCAGAGGTCCCGCTGGACGGCATCTACGCCAACGAACCGATCTACTACGGCCTGATCGCTTCGGCGCTGGTCTACGTGGCGGTCTCGCTGCTGACCAAGCCAACCGACGCCGCCGTGATGCGCTCGTGGCAGCAGCGGGTCGCCGGCGGTTCGGCGGAGCAGGAACCGGACGAGGTCCCGGTTCTCACACACTAAGGGTCCGCGTGCACTAAAACGACGGATTAAGAACGACGGCGGCGCCTCCCGGGGGGGGCGCCGCCGTCGCGCTGTGTGGGGCCGGGGCTACCCGCCGTCCTCCGGGCCGCGGAACTCGTCCGCGTCCGGCGACCCGACGGGCTGGTCCTCACCCAGGAAGTCCTCCGTGTCCAGGGGCAGTCGCTGGTCGGCCTCCTCCAGCAGCTCCTCCTCGACGGTCTCCGAGTCCTCGACCGGTGCGTCGTCGGCGAAGTCGTAGTCGGGGTCGGACTCAACGGAGTCCCTCGACGGCCGGGCGGCCTGTGATCCGGTGTTGTCCATGGTGCGACCTCCGTGCGCTCGGGCTGGCAGCGGTGTGCGGTTGCTCCGCTCACGTTTCCGGGAGCGGCTGGCGGGCCTGCCGGGAATCCCGCCTGGCGTTTTCATTCGAACACCGGCCGCGCTTCCGGTCAAGGAAACGCCGCCGGTGCCGTAGGGGCGCCGGCGGCGGTTCGCGGGACTGCGCGGCTGGCGCCGCCCTCAGGAGACCGGGAGGGCCGACTGCCGGGGAAGGAGCGGGGCGAAGAAGGCGGCGAGTTCCGCCGTCGCCGTCAGCGGCAGCACCGTGGCGACGTACTGGTCCGGCCGGACCACGACGACGGCGCCGTCCCGGCTGATGCCGCGCAGGTCGAAGATGTCCGCGGACGGGTCCGTGCCGTAGACCTTCTCCAGGTAGGTCAGCGCGAAGGGGCCCACCTGTGGCTTGAATACGTCCGGGACGGCGGTGATGTCCACCTCCGTGTGGGGCTGCTGGTAGATGACCTTGACGTCGAACCAGGCATCCCGGTCCAGGCCTTCGGGCGTCGCGGCCACGGGCGATTCCGGGGCCCCGGCCAGCCAGGCCGCCAGGTCCGTGGTGGGCGAGGGGGCGCCGGCCACAGCGGGATCTGCGAAGACGTAGATCCGCCAGCGGCCGTCCGCCGTGGCCTGGTGGCCCAGGTGCAGGGGGTTGGTGTCGCAGACCCGGACGACGGGCGCGGATTTGAAGCGCTTGCCGATCGGGAACCCGGCGGCGAGGTCCTGGTGCACCGGCTCGCCGATCAGGATGGACGGGGCGTACTGGGTCATGAAGCCGGCCGGGAATTCGGCGGTGCTGACGTAGAAGTCCTCCAGCTCGGAGGGGCTGTTGAACTCCTCCGGCTTCTTGGCCATCAGGGTGGACCATTCCTTGTCGAAGTCGATGAGGTTCTTCGCCACCACCTGGCGCTCGGCCGAGTAGGTCGCCAGCAGCTCCTCCGGGCTGCGTCCCTCGAGCACGTGGCCCAGCTTCCAGCCGATGTTGAAGCCGTCCTGCATGGACACGTTCATGCCCTGGCCGGCCTTGGCGCTGTGGGTGTGGCAGGCGTCGCCGGTGATGAACACCCGCGGGGTGCGGGTCCCGCGGTCCGCGGGGACGACGTCGTCGAACCGGTCGGTGAGCCGGTGGCCCACCTCGTAGACGCTGTGCCAGGCGACGTTGCGGACGTCCAGCGTGTAGGGGTGGATGATGGCGTTGGCCTTGGCGATGATCTGCTCGATGCTGGTCTGCCGGACGGCGCCGGCGTCGCCCTCGGGGACCACACCCAGGTCCACATACATGCGGAACAGGTGTCCTCCCTCGCGCGGAATCAACAGGATGCTGCCGCCGGAGCCGGAGGTGATGGCGCACTTGGTGCGGATGTCCGGAAAGTCGGTGTTGGCCAGCACGTCCATGACGCCCCAGGCGTGGTTGGCCTTGTCCCCGGCCATGGTGCAGCCGATCGAGTCGCGGACGCGGCTGCGGGCGCCGTCGGCACCGACGACGTATTTGGCCCGGACGGTGCGCTCGGTGCCGGCGTCGGGCCCGGCGGTGCGGGTGAGGGTGACGGTGACGGGGTAGTCGCCCTCCCCCACCTCGAGGCGGACGAAATCCCAGCCGTAGTCGGGCCGCATCCGGGCCGGGGAGTTAGCCATGAACTCGGCGAAGTAGTCCAGGACGCGGGCCTGGTTGACGATCAGGTGCGGGAATTCGCTGATGCCGGCGGGGTCGTCCAGGGCGCGGGCGGAGCGGACGATCCGGGTGGCGTCGGCCGGGTCCGGCTTCCAGAACGCCATCTCGGTGATCCGGTACGCCTCGGCGATGATCCGCTCGGCGAAGCCGAAGGCCTGGAACGTCTCGACGCTGCGGGCCTGGATGCCGTCGGCCTGGCCGATGGCGAGGCGGCCCGGACGGCGTTCGATGATGCGGGTACTGACGCCGGGGAACTGGGCAAGCTGCGCGGCGGCCAGCATGCCGGCGGGGCCGGTACCGACGATCAGCACGTCCATCCGGTCGGGCAGCTCGTCGGGGCGGTCGAGGCCGACGCCGGCGGCGGGCTGGACCCGCGGGTCACCGGAAACGTATCCGTGGTGGTGGAAATGCACGGGCTGTCCTCACTTCGTTGTGTGGCGTTGGGCTTCGGGCGCCGGCTACGGCTCCACACCCAGGGTGTTCGATAATAGAATTTTGCGTTCGATAATAGAACGCTTCTGTCTGCTCATTGACTGTACGGCAGGTATGACGCAGCTTACAAGTGGCTCGAAATATCCCGCGGTGACGGGGTTGACAGGGCCCCACCCCCAGGGGGACAGTGATCGTATACGATTTCGTACTCGATGAGGAGTAGCTCTTGGAACAGGTCACCGACCACACCCTGGCCGCGGCACGGAAGGTCATTGCGGTCCACCTCAATTACCCCAGCCGGGCCGCCCAGCGCGGCCGCACGCCGGAGCAGCCCTCGTACTTCCTGAAGCCATCGTCCTCCCTGGCCCTCTCCGGCTCAAGCGTCGAACGTCCGGCAGGCTGCGAACTGCTCGGCTTCGAGGGCGAGGTGGCCCTGGTCATCGGCAAGGACGCCCGCCGCATCGGCATCGAGGACGCCTGGAGCTACGTCGCCGCGGTGACCGCCAGCAACGACCTCGGCGTCTACGATCTGCGCTACGCGGACAAGGGCTCCAACGTCCGTTCCAAGGGCGGCGACGGGTTCACCCCGGTGGGCCCGGCCCTGATCCCGGCCGACGCCATCGACCCGGCCGGGCTGCGGATCCGCACCTGGCACAACGGCGAGCTGGTCCAGGACGACACCACCGCGGACCTGCTCTTCCCCTTCGCCCGGCTGGTCGCGGACCTCTCCCAGCTGCTCACGCTGCAGGAGGGTGACATCATCCTCACCGGCACCCCGGCCGGAGCCTCCGTGGCCCGGCCCGGCGACGTCGTCGAGGTCGAAGTCAGCGGCGGCGCGCACAGCACCGGCCGGCTGCGCACCACAGTGACCGAGGGAGCGACGCCGTTCGCCGACTTCGGCGCCGGGCCCAAGGCCGACGACACCCAGCGCGAGGAGGCGTACGGCTCCCGCGCGGCGGCCGGCCTCCCCGAGTCCGGTACCGCCGAAAACACCGCACCTGCCCTGCCCCCGGAGCTGAAGGCGAAACTCGAGAGCGTCTGCACCGCCACCCTGTCCTCGCAGCTGCGCAAGCGTGGCCTGAACAACGTCAGCATCGACGGGCTCCAGTCCACCCGCCCCGGAAAGCGGATCGTGGGCCTGGCCCGGACCCTGCGCTACGTGCCCAACCGGGAGGACCTCTTCAAGACCCACGGCGGCGGCTTCAACGCCCAGAAGCGCGCCATCGACACGGTCAACGACGGCGAGATCCTGGTCATGGAGGCCCGGGGCGAGAAGGGCACCGGCACGGTCGGGGACATCCTGGCCCTCCGCGCCCAGGTCCGCGGCGCGGCCGCCATCATCACCGACGGCGGCGTCCGCGACCTGTCCGCCGTCGCCGCCCTGGAGATGCCCACCTACTTCGCCAACCCGCATCCCGCCGTCCTGGGCCGCCGGCACGTCCCCTGGGACACGGACATCACCATTGCCTGTGGCGGCACCACCGTCCAGCCCGGGGACATCATCGTCGCCGACGCCGACGGCATCCTGGTGATCCCGCCGGCCCTCGCCGAGGAACTGGCCGAGGACTCCATCGCCCAGGAACGCGAGGAGGCCTTCATCGCCGAGATGGTGGCGCAGGGGCACAGCGTGGACGGCCTCTACCCGCTCGACGCCGCCTGGCGCGGGAAGTACGAAGCCTGGGACGCGGAGCAGCCCCGTGACTGAGACCGCCGCTCCAGGCGCCGGAACCACCGCTGCCGCCAGCAAGTCCCAGCTTGCCTACGAGGCGGTCAAGGCCAGGATCGTGGACGGCAGCTACTCCCCCGGCTACCGGCTGGTGCTCGGCGCCATTGCCAAGGACCTGGGCGTCAGCGTGGTCCCGGTCAGGGAGGCGATCCGCCGGCTCGAGGCCGAGGGACTGGTGACGTTCGAGCGGAACATCGGCGCCACCGTCGCCGGGATCGACCCCACCGAGTACCTCTACACGATGCAGACCCTCAGCATCGTCGAGGGTGCCGCGACCGCACTGTCCGCTCCCCTGATCGGCGCCGCGGACGTGGCCCGGGCCCGGGCGGTCAACGCCGAGATGCGCGAGTGCCTGGAGCACTTCGACCCCGTCCGGTTCACCCGGCTGAACCAGGACTTCCACAGCGTCCTGTTCGAACACTGCCCCAACCCGCACATCCTGGACCTGGTGCACCGGGGCTGGAACCGGCTCGCCGCGCTGCGGTCCTCCACGTTCCGCTTCGTCCCGGGCCGGGCCAGCGAATCGGTCGAGGAGCACGAGGCGCTGCTGCGGCTGATCGAGGACGGTGCCGACGCCGACGAGATCGAGCAGGCTGCCCGCCGGCACCGCAGCGCCACCCTGGACGCCTACCTCGCCCAGACCAACCACTGACTGACCACCGATCACCAGATAGGACCTCAACGATGACGACTCCTTCAGAAACCACCGTCACCCGGCACGTGCCGGCAAACCTTCCCACCACCATCCAGCACTACATCAACGGCCGGTTCGTGGACTCCGTCTCCGGGAAGACGTTCGACGTCCTGGACCCGGCCTCCAACCAGACCTACGCCACCGCGGCCGCCGGCCAGAAGGAGGACATCGACCTCGCCGTCGCCGCCGCCCGCGAGGCCTTCACCAACGGCCCCTGGCCGACGATGAAGCCCCGCGAGCGCGCCCGGGTACTGAACAGGATCGCCGACGCCGTCGAGGCCCAGGAGGCCCGTCTCGCCGAGCTGGAAACCTTCGACACCGGCCTGCCGATCACCCAGGCCAAGGGCCAGGCCCTCCGCGCCGCCGAGAACTTCCGCTTCTTCGCGGACCTGATCGTGGCCCAGTTCGACGACGCCATGAAGGTCCCGGGCGCGCAGATCAACTACGTCAACCGCAAGCCGATCGGCGTCGCGGGCCTGATCACCCCGTGGAACACCCCGTTCATGCTCGAGTCCTGGAAGCTCGCCCCGGCCCTGGCCACCGGCAACACGGTGGTGCTCAAGCCGGCCGAGTTCACCCCGCTCTCGGCCTCCCTGTGGGCCACGATCTTCAAGGACGCCGGCCTCCCGGACGGCGTCTTCAACCTGGTCAACGGCCTGGGCGAGGAGGCCGGCGACGCCCTTGTCAAGCACCCGGACGTCCCGCTGATCTCCTTCACCGGCGAGACCACCACCGGCCAGACGATCTTCCGGAACGCCGCTGAGAACCTCAAGGGCCTCTCGATGGAGCTCGGCGGCAAGTCCCCCTGCGTCGTCTTTGCCGACGCAGACCTGGACGCCGCGATCGACTCCGCCCTGTTCGGCGTCTTCTCGCTCAACGGCGAGCGCTGCACCGCCGGGTCCCGGATCCTGGTCGAACGCCCCGTCTACGAGGAGTTCTGCGAGAAGTACGCCGCCCGGGCGAAGAACATCGTCGTCGGCGACCCGCAGGACCCCCGGACCGAGGTCGGCGCCCTGGTCCACCCCGAGCACTTCGCGAAGGTGGCCTCCTATGTCGAGATCGGCAAGACCGAGGGCCGGCTGCTGGCCGGCGGCGGCCGGCCGGAGAACCTTCCCGAGGGCCTGGACAACAGCAACTACATCGCCCCGACCGTCTTCGCCGACGTCGCCCCCAACGCGCGGATCTTCCAGGAGGAGATCTTCGGCCCCGTCGTCGCCATCACCCCGTTCGACACGGACGAGGAGGCCCTCGCCCTGGCCAACAACACCAAGTACGGCCTCGCCGCCTACATCTGGACCCAGAACCTGACCCGCGCGCACACCTTCTCACAGAACGTCGAGGCCGGCATGGTGTGGCTCAACAGCCACAACGTCCGCGACCTGCGCACTCCGTTCGGCGGCGTCAAGGCCTCCGGGCTGGGCCACGAGGGCGGCTACCGCTCGATCGATTTCTACACCGACCAGCAGGCCGTCCACATCACCCTCGGCAAGGTCCACACCCCCAAGTTCGGCGCCTGAGTCTTCCAGCCAGCGCTCACCTGCCCCCCCTTTCAACGAAGAGAGACCCCCATGACCGATTTCATCCCCACCCCCACCGTCCCGGCGCCGGACATCGTCCGCTGCGCTTACATGGAAATCGTCGTCACCGACCTCGCGGCATCCCGCGCGTTCTACGTGGACCTGCTCGGCCTGCACGTGACCGAGGAGGACGAGAACGCCATCTACCTGCGCTCCCTCGAGGAGTTCATCCACCACAACCTGGTGCTGCGCAAGGGACCGGTGGCCGCCGTCGCCGCCTTCGCCTACCGGGTGAAGTCCCCCGCCGAGGTGGACGCCGCCGAGGCCTACTACCGGGAGCTCGGCTGCCGGGTGGAGCGCCGCAAGGAGGGCTTCACCAAGGGCATCGGCGACGCCGTCCGGGTCGAGGACCCGCTGGGCTTCCCCTACGAGTTCTTCTACGAGGTGGAGCACGTCGAGCGCCTCACGCAGCGCTACGACCTGTACTCCGCCGGCGAACTGGTGCGCCTGGACCACTTCAACCAGGTCACCCCGGACGTCCCCCGCGGCCGCAAGTACCTGGAGGACCTGGGCTTCCGGGTCTCCGAGGACATCAAGGACTCCGACGGCGTCACCTACGCCGCCTGGATGCACCGCAAGCAGACCGTGCACGACACCGCCCTGACCGGCGGCAACGGCCCGCGCATGCACCACGTCGCGTTCGCCACGCACGAGAAGCACAACATCATCCAGATCTGCGACAAGATGGGCGCCCTGCGGATTAGCGACCGGATCGAACGCGGCCCCGGCCGGCACGGCGTCTCCAACGCCTTCTACCTCTACATCCTGGACCCGGACGGGCACCGGATCGAGATCTACACCCAGGACTACTACACCGGCGACCCGGATAACCCCACGATCACCTGGGATGTCCACGACAACCAGCGCCGCGACTGGTGGGGCAACCCGGTGGTCCCGTCCTGGTACACCGAGGCGTCCCTGGTCCTGGACCTGGACGGCAACCCTCAGCCGGTCATCGAGCGCACCGACGCCTCGGAAATGGCCGTCACGGTCGGCGCCGATGGCTTCTCCTACACCCGCAAGGACGGCTCCCCCGAGGGTGACCGGACCGGGTTCAAGCTCGGCGCGCAGCTCTGACCATGATGGAGCAGGCGGCGATCGAGGCGATCGCAGACGAACTGGTGGACGCGGGCCGGACCCGCACCCCGGTGCCCCGGCTGACGGCCCGGTACCCGGAGATGACGGTGGAGGATTCCTACGCCGTGCAGCGGCTCTGGCGGCGCCGCAACGAGGACGCCGGCCGGACCCTGGTGGGCCGGAAGATCGGCCTGACCTCCAAGGCGATGCAGGCGGCCACGGGCATCACCGAACCGGACTACGGTGCGATCTTCGATGACATGGTGCTGGAGACCGGCTGCTCCGTGCCGTGGGACCGGTACACCCACCCGCGGGTGGAGGTGGAGCTCGCGTTCGTGCTCAAGGACGGGCTCAAGGGCCCCGGCGTGACGCTCTTCGACGTGCTGCGGGCCACCGAATACGTGGTGCCGGCACTGGAGATCCTGGACTCCCGGATCGAGATGGAGGGGCGGACCATCGTGGACACCATCGCGGACAACGCCGCGATGGGCGCCATGGTGGTGGGCGGCAACCCGGTGAAGCCGGGCGACGTCGACCTCCGCTGGGTCTCCGCCATCCTCTATAAGAACCAGACCGTCGAGGAAACCGGCGTCGCCGCCGGCGTCCTGGACCACCCGGCCAACGGGGTGCACTGGCTGGCGAACAAGATCGCCGCCCACGGGGACGCGTTGGAAGCCGGGGACATCATCCTGGCCGGGTCCTTCACCCGCCCGCTCTGGGTCTACCGGGGCGACACCGTCCACGCCGACTACGGACCGCTGGGAGCCGTGACATGCCGTTTCGACTAGAAGAAACCTTCCGCGACGCCCTCCACCGCCGGGCCGAAGGGGTCCGGCCGCTGGCGGGCATGTGGGTCTGCTCCGGCAGCCCGCTGATCGCCGAACTCTGCGCCGGCTCCGGCCTGGACTGGCTGCTGGTGGACGCCGAGCACAGTCCCAACGGGCTGGAATCCATCCTGGCCCAGCTCCAGGCCATCCACGGCTACCCGGTCCACACTATGGTCCGGCCGCCGGTCAACGACACCGTCCTGATCAAGCAGTACCTGGACCTGGGCGTGCAGAACCTGCTGATCCCCATGGTCAACTCCGCGGCGGAGGCCGAAGCCGCGGTGGCCGCCACGCGCTACCCGCCGCAGGGGGTCCGCGGGGTGGGGTCCGCCCTTGCCCGCGCCGCGCGTTGGAACCGGGTCCCGGACTACCTCGCCCGGGCCGGGGAGACCATCAGTGTCACCGTCCAGATCGAGTCGACCGCCGCCGTGGACGCGGTGGCGGACATCCTCGCCGTCGACGGCGTGGACGCCATCTTCCTGGGCCCCTCGGACCTCGCCGCCTCGATGGGGCTGCTGGGACAGCAGGAGCACCCCGACGTCGTCGCCGCCGTCGAACGCTGCCTCGCCGCGGCGCGGGAGGCCGGGAAACCCGCCGGCGTCAACGCCTTCAACCCGGCGACGGCGGACCGCTACCGGGCGGCCGGAGCTGCCTTCATCCTGGTGGGCGCCGACGTCGCGCTCCTGGCCCGGGGTTCCGAGGCGCTCGCCGCACGGTTCTGCGTAAACGGCCCGCCTGGGGAACACACGGGGGCGGACGACGGCGCCGCGGCGGGCGGCGGGACGGCCAGCTACTGAGGCCGCCGGAGGGGGGCCGCCGGAGCCCGCAAATTTTACGGCGGCCCTAAACTTTTCGGTGAGGAATACCGGCCGAAAATCCGCGGAATACCGGGGTACGCTGGGAGCTGATCCGGGCCCGACGAGGCCACATCCAGCCAGGAGTTTTTCCGTGTCCCAGCACGCACCATCCAACCAAAACCACGCCCACGGCGACGCCCGGCCGGCCGGCTCCGGCCACACCCCGGCAGCGTCGATGACGGAGCACAAGCCCGCCGACATCCGGCGCTGGCGCCAGTACCTGGCCGACGAACGCGCCGAGGCCCGCGTCTACCGGGAACTGGCCCAGAACCGCAGCGGCGAGGAACGCGCCATCCTGCTGTCCCTGGCCGAGGCCGAGGGCCGGCACGAAGCACACTGGCTGCAGCTGCTCGGCGAGCACGCCGGCCGGCCGCGTCCGGCGTCGCTGCGCAGCCAGCTGCTGGGCTTCCTGGCCCGGCACTTCGGCTCGGTGTTCGTCCTGGCCCTGGCCCAGCGGGCCGAGAGCCGCTCCCCCTACGCCAACGACCCGTCCGCAACCCCGGCCATGGTCGCGGACGAACAGATCCACGAGGAGGTGGTCCGGGGCCTGGCAACCCGCGGCCGCAACCGGCTCGCCGGCAGCTTCCGCGCCGCCGTATTCGGCGCCAACGACGGACTGGTCAGCAACCTCTCCCTGGTCATGGGCATGGCGGCGTCCGGCGTCGGCAGCTCCGTGGTGCTGCTCAGCGGCGTCGCGGGCCTCCTGGCCGGTGCGCTGTCCATGGGCGCCGGCGAGTTCATTTCCGTCCGCTCCCAGCGTGAGCTGCTGGCCGCCACCCGGCCCACCCAGATCACCCTCGCCGCTGCGCCATCCCTGGACATCGAGCACAACGAACTCGTCCTCGTCTACCTGGCCCGCGGCATGTCCCGGGAGGCCGCCGAGCACCGCGTCGCCGAGCGGATGGGCCTGCTGGACTGCGACTGCGATCCGAGCCTCTCGCTCCAGCCGGAACTGCCCGAGGCCGAGGACCAGCACGAGGCCGTCGGCACGGCCTGGGGCGCGGCGGCCTCGAGCTTCTGCTTCTTCGCCTCCGGCGCGATCATCCCGATCATCCCGTTCGTCCTGGGCATGACCGGCGTCGCCGCCCTGGTGGTCTCCGCCGGCCTGGTGGGCATCGCGCTGCTGCTCACCGGCGGCGTCGTGGGCCTGCTCTCCGGCACCTCCCCGGTCACCCGCGGCCTGCGCCAGCTGGCGATCGGCCTGGGCGCCGCCGCCGTCACCTACCTGCTGGGCCTGGTCTTCGGCGCGGTGGTCGGCTAGTGGAAGACCCGGGCCCCCGGAACCGGCCGCCGCGGCACAGCCGTGCCGCCGGCGGCTTCCGGGCGGCCCGGAACCTGGCGGCCGTCGCGTTCATCGCGGTGGCCGCTTTCGCTACCGCCGGGCTGGTCTACAACGATCCCCGGCTGACCGAGCTGCTGGGGCTCTCCCACGACTCCACCGCCCGACGCGTGCCGGGGACCGGGCTGGGCACCGGGCCCGGCGCCGTCGGACACGCCACGGCCAGCAGCCCCGCCCGGCAGGCCGGGGTCCCGGCCGACGGCACGGCCATGGCCGTCCCGCCGCCCGGCTACGAGGAACAGGACCAGCCCCTCGGCCAGGCCCGAAAACCCGCGGCGGCCAGCAGCTCCTTCAAGTTCCTGGCCACGAACCCGGACGGCGGCCCCGTGGGCTACTCGCCCTGCCGGCCGCTGCACTACGTGGTCAACGCCGCCCTGGCCCCGGCCGGCGCGGAAACCCTAGTGGAGGACGCCATCAAGACAGTCGCCGCCGCGACCGGGATCAGGTTCGTCAGCGACGGCGCCACCACCGAGCTGCCGTCCCAAACCCGCGCCCCGTACCAAAAGGACGCCTACGGGGACCACTGGGCACCCCTGCTGATCGCCTGGACGACGCCGGAGCAGGCGCCGCAGCTGGAGGGCCCCGTGATCGGCACGGGCGGCAGCACGCACTTCAGTTTCGGGGGCGGCCCCAAGACCTACGTCACCGGCAGCCTGGAACTGGACGCCCCGCAGATCACCGAGGAACTGCGGCGCGGCGACGGATCCGCCTACGCCACCGCGGTCATCCTGCACGAACTGGGCCACGTCATGGGCCTGGAGCACGTCACCGACCCGGACCAGCTGATGTATCCGGAGATCGGCGCCCCGGACGGGCTCGCCGCCGGCGACCTGAACGGCCTCTACGAACTCGGCCGCGTCCCCTGCCGCAAGGACCTCTAGGGCTCAGGAGTCCAGGACGGCCAGCGCCTCTTCGACCGAGTCCACCAGGAAGATCCGCCGTTCCATCTGCCGGCCCGAGGCGATGCTCTGCAGCAACGGCCATGCCGGGTAGCGGCGCAGCCAGTGCTCCCGCCCCACCAAGACCATGGGCGGGATGGTTTCCGGCGCCCCGTAGTAGTTTTCGCAGGCGTCCTGGAAGATCTCCTGGATGGTGCCGCCGGAACCGGGCAGGAACACGATCCCGCCGTTGCACAGCTCCAGCAGGACCGTCTCGCGGATGGAGTTCGCGAAGTACTTGGCGATGTGGGTGGCGAAGTAGTTGGGCGGTTCGTGCCCGTAGAACCAGGTGGGAATGCCCAGCGACGGCGTCCCGTCCGGGTGGCGTTCGACGACGGCGGCGGCCGCCCGGGCCCAGGCCGACACGGAGGGCCGGAAACCCGGCACCGCGGCCAGGTCCGCCAGCGCCTGACGGAAGTCGGGTTCGGCCGCCCCGCTGAGGTAGGCGCCCAGGTTGGCGGCCTCCATGGCGCCCGGGCCGCCGCCGGTGGCCACCAGCCGCCCGGCGCGGGCGAGCAGCCGCCCGAGCAGCGCGGCCTCCATGAAGCCGGCCGATCCCCGGGTGGCGGCGTGGCCGCCCATCACCCCAACCAGGGTCTTTCCCCGGGCCGCGTCGGAGCGGGTGAATTCTTCCAGGGCGTCCCCGATCGCGTGGTCGTGGAGGGCGGCGGCGAGGGTGGCATCGAGGCGGCGGCGCTGCCCGGAGTGGATGCTCCAGTGGTAGATCCGGGCGTCCGGGGTGTCCTCGTAGCGGGTCTCCGCGATGCCGGCGTAGAGCTCCTCCGGGGTGTACAGCGTTCCGCGGTAAGGGTTGAACGGCACCTTTTCCAGCCTGGGGAAGATCAGCGCGCCGCCGGCCCGGAGCATGGCCTCGACCCCGTCGTCGAAGGTGCAGCCCAGGAAGACGGCGCCCTGGACGTCGGCGGCTTCCAGCGCCGCGCGCCGGCCGCGGAGGTCCAGGGACTGCAGGTGCCAGCCGTGGAGGGATCGGGCGCCGCCGGACACCAGCCGGTCAAAGCTCTCCAGGCTCTCGACCTCGAGGGTGCGGGGGCTGGGGTGCAGGCTGCGGGCGGCGCTCATCCGGCACTACGCCCGGACGTCCGGGGCGGGTACGTCCCGGGCGGGTACGTCCTGGGCGCGCCGCTCGGACAGGTACCGGTCCAGCCGGGCCAGGGTCTGCTCCAGGTTGGCGGGGTGCCGGCGCAGGTAGCCGGCCAGGCGCAGCAGGAACCGTCCCCGGACCGCGCGGGCGTCCCACTGTTCGGTGACCAGGGTGCCCGCGACCCCGGACTCGGTGGCCGGTTCCAGCAGGTACCGCCAGATGTGGCCGTAGAAGTGCCGCCAGGCGATGCGCCGGCCCTCCTCAAACTCACAGACGGTATTGAGGATCTTGTAGTCCACCCCGATCTTCATCTCCATGCCGAACCGGGCGCCGGGTCCCAGCCGTTCAGGGCCGCGCGGCTGGGCGCCCTTCACGGTGCCGGAGCCGTCGATCTCGCTGTGCAGGGCGGGAGTGGCCAGCACCTCGAAGATCTCCTCCGGGGAGGCGGCGATGAAACGGCTGCGGGAGACCAGGTACCGGTTGTTCATCCGGCAATCCTAGCCTCCGGCGCGCGGTGGGACGGGCGCCGCGGCGGGGCCCGAAACGTGGTGCAAAATGAGGCATGCAGATTCCGACCTCATCCGCCGGAGGACCCCGCATCGGGGTGCCCGTCCGGCTCAGCAGTTCCTCCGACCCGGACCCCAGGGTGGGCGAGGCGAACGACCTCTTCGACTACATCGTGGCGCTCCTGCGCGGGGCCGGCGGAGAGCCGGTGCTCCTGACGGATGCGACGGGCGTGCGCGGACTCGACGGCGTCGTCCTGCCCGGCGGCGGGGACCTGGACCCGGCGCTCTACGGGCAGACCGACGGCGGCACCTGCTACGACGTGAACGCGGCCCAGGACGAGCTCGACCTCGCGGTGGCGCGGGAGGCGATGGACGGCGGCGTTCCGGTGCTGGGCATCTGCCGGGGGCACCAGCTGCTGAACGTGCTCTACGGCGGCACCCTGGTCCAGGACATGGACCCGGGCGCGGTGCCGCACCGGGAGGCCGTCCCGTCCGACGATCCGGTCCACGACGCCGGGCCGTGGGCCTGGCACGACGTGGACATCGTGGCCGGTTCGAAGGTCGCCGCCCTGTACGCGGGCTGGAATCCGCAGCGGGTCAGGATCGCCTCCGGACACCACCAGGCCGTCGCCCGGGTGGGCAACGGCTTGGTGGTCACGGCACTCGCCGATGACGGGACCGTGGAGGCGCTGGAGGATCCGGCGCGCTGGTTGGCCTCGGTGCAGTGGCACCCCGAAGCCGCAGAACTTCCCGCGGGCGAGCGGCTGGCGCCGTTCGCGGCGTTCGTGGCGGTGTGCCGGCAGCGGCTGCCGGCGGACCGGACGGGAGCCTAGGCCCGGCCCGCGGCCACGGGTTCGGCGGTTTCCGCGGGGGCGGCGGCACCGGCGTCGTTCACGACGCCGTCGTTCATGGCCCCGTCGTTAGTGCCCGCGGTCCGGGCGGGGGCGTTCCGTGCCCGCTTCGCGGCGCCGGCGGCGGCGACGGCCATCACCACGAGCCCGGCCAGCGTGGTGGCCGCACCTGCCCAGATCGGGGAGGTGTAGCCCAGTCCGGCGGTGATGGTGACGCCGCCCAGCCAGGCGCCCAGGGCGTTGCCGACGTTGAACGCGCCGATGTTGGCGCCCGAGGCCAGCGTGGGGGCGCTGTCCGCGTACTTCATGACGCGCATCTGCAGGCCGGGGACGGTGGCGAAGCCGAAGCCGCCCAGCAGCACCATGGAGGCGATGGTCATCGGCTGGTTGGCGGCAGTGAGAGCGAAGACCACGAGCACCACTACGAGGGCAGCGAGCACCACCAGCAGGGTGCGGTCCACGTTCCGGTCAGCGGCCTTGCCGCCGATGGTGTTGCCGATGAAAAGTCCCACGCCGAAGAGGATCAGCAGCCACGGGACGGTGCCGGCGGAGAAGCCGGTGACCTCGGTCAGCGTGAAGGCGATGTAGGTGAAGGCGCCGAACATGCCGCCGTAACCCAGGATGGTGACCAGGATGGACAGCCAGACCTGTCCGGACCGGAAGGCACGGAGCTCACCGCGCAAACCGCCTGCGGTAGAACCAGCGCCGGTGTCGCCGGCACCGGTCCGCGGGACCAGGGCCAGGATGCCGGCCAGTGCCAGGACCCCGATGACGGTGATGGCCCAGAAGGTGGAGCGCCACCCCGCCGCCTGGCCCAGCATGGTGCCGAAGGGGACGCCCAGAACGTTCGCGGCGGTCAGGCCGGTGAACATGATGGCGATGGCGCCGGCCTTCTTGGTGGGCGCGACCATGCTGGCGGCGACCACCGCGCCGATGCCGAAGAAGGCACCGTGCGCGAGTGCGGCGATGATCCGGCCCACCATCATGACGGTGTAGCCGGGTGCGAGGGCGGAGATGAGGTTGCCGGCGATGAACAAGACCATCAGGGCGGCCAGCACGGGCTTGCGCTCGAACCGGGTCACGGCGGCGGTCAGGGCCAGCGCCCCCACGACGACGGCGAGCGCGTACCCGGAGATGAGCCAGCCGGCGACCGCCTCGGTGACGTGGAAATCCGCGGCGACCTGCGGCAGCAGGCCCATGATGACGAACTCGGTGAGTCCGATTCCGAACCCGCCGAGGGCGAGTGCTATCAGGCCGATAGGCATGGATGACTCCTTCGAAAACTGTACTGAAAGTGGGGGGACGCGTAAGCTATTAGTTGCAGACGCGTTATTTATTGTTGCACACGCAACTATAGCGCGCAAGCAACTACTTTAGGTTGGCCGGGCACGGGATGGCGCCGCGGGCGGTCCTATTGGGAAAGGAAGCACACGAATGGGCATCAAGGACGACGCCGTGGAGGTCCGCGCACAAGGCTGGCGCACCCTCGCGGCCCTGCATGGACTGATCGAGACGGAGCTGGAACGGGCCCTGCAGGCCGAGGCAAAACTCTCGGTGGTCGAGTACACCGTTCTGGACGCACTCAGCCGCCAGGACGGCTGGCACATGCGGATGCAGCAGCTCGCCCGCGCGACCGCACTGAGCGCGAGCGCCACCACCCGGCTGGTAAACCGACTCGAGGACCGGGCCCTGCTGACCCGGATCCTCTGCGACGACGACCGACGCGGCATCTACACCGAACTCACAGCCAGCGGCATCGCGCTCCTGGAGCAGGCCCGGCCCGTCCACGACAGCACACTGGAGCGCGCCCTGGCCGCGGCACAGGACATCCCGGAACTTGCCCCGCTGGTGGACGCCCTCCCCCGGCTGCACGCCGTCGCCTGAGGCCGGGGATTGACACGGCTCGGAGAGCCGGTCCCGCGCAAGGCATCCGCCACTCTGGGTCTGGCGCATGCGCCCTTGCAGCGGTACCGTTAAACAACCATCTGGTTGATCAAGCGTTGAGTTGATTACTCCTCGGTGACCAGTCGATGGCATGCCACGCACCGCGGCTGCACCTCCGTCTTTGAGGGGGCACTTCATGGTCCACGACGACGACCAGCTCGACTCCGCCTTCCTGGCGCTGGCCGATCCCGTCCGCCGCAGGATCATCGCCCGGCTCAGCCGGGGGCCGGCCACGGTGAACGAACTGGCGGAACCCTTCGCGATCACCAAGCAGGCGGTCTCGAAGCACATCCAGGTCCTCGAACAGGCGGGGCTCGTCACGCGCACACGCGACGCCCAGCGCCGGCCCGTCCACCTGGACCCCGCACGGCTGGAGGCACTCACCGCATGGATCGACCAGTACCGGCTGGTCCGCGAGGAGCAGTTCCGCAGCCTCGACGCCGCGCTCCACACCCAGGCCGCAGCACGCGGCACCCAGGCAAAGGACTCATCATGAGCAACGCCCTGAAACTCAGCGTCCCGGAAGGGTTGCCCTTCATCGACTTCGAACGGGACTTCGACTTCCCCGTGGCGGACGTGTTTCGCGCCCACAAAGACCCCGCCCTGATCGTGCAGTGGCTTGGCCCGCGCGGGATGAGCATGGAGGTGGACCACTACGACTTCCACACCGGCGGCAGCTACAGCTACACCCACACCGGGCACGACGGCGTCCCGCACGTTTTCAGCGGCGTCTTCCACACTGTCCGGGAGAACGAGTTCGCCATCCAGACCTTTGAATTCGACGGCTACCCGGACGTGGTCAGCATCGAATTCATGACCTTCACGGATCTCGGCGACGGCCGCACCCGGCTCAGCGCCCATGCGGTCTACCCCAGCATGGAGGCCCGGGACGGCATGGCCCAGTCCGGGATGGAGGGCGGCCTGAGCGAGGGCTACGAACGGCTCGAGGAACTGCTGGCCGGCGCCAGGGTCTGACCGCCTAGCAGCCCTCGAAGTCCGTCAGCACCCGGACCTTGGCCGCCGAGGCGGACTCCGGATCGAAGGTGTACCCGATCCACTCGGCGGCCAGGCGGCGGGCGAGTTCGATCCCGACGACACGCTGGCCCATGGTCAGGACCTGGCAGTCGTTGGACAGGATCGAGCGTTCCACGGAGAACGAGTCGTGGGCGGCGGTGGCGCGGATTCCCTCGACCTTGTTCGCGGCGATCGCCACCCCGATGCCCGTCCCGCAGAACAGGATGGCCCGGTCGGCGGCGCCGTCACGGATCATTTCGCCGGCGGCGATGCCGACGTAGGGGTAGGGCCTGGTGAAGTCGTCGGGGGCGTCGCCGCGGCGGACACCGATGTCGATGACCTCGCTGACCCGCGGATCGTTGCGCAGGTCCTCGAGGACCCGGTCCTTGTAGTCCACGCCGGCCTCGTCCGCGCCCACAATCAGTCGCAGTCCCATGCTGTGCTCCTTCGGTGTCATTGTCCGGCTCCCGCGGCGGCGGGGCTGGTGCTGTTGGTGGTGAGGTGCGGGCCCATCACGGCGAAGACCATGGCAAGGGAGGTCGCACCGGGGTCGGCGGTGCCGAGGCTTTTCTCGGCCAGCGGACGGGCGCGGCCCTTGAGCGGCAGCAGGTCCGCGGTGGCCTCCGCCGCCGAGGCCGCGTCGCGGGCCGCCGCCTGCCAGGCCCGGCCCGGGTCGGCGCCGCCCTCCACCGCGCGGGTGAAGGACGTGGCGAACGGCAGCAGAGCGTCCACCATGGTCTTGTCGCCCGGTTCGGCCTTGCCAAGCTGGATGATGCGGTCCGCGAAGGAATTCACCGCGGCCGCGACGGCGGCGGCGTCGGGTGCCGCGGTGTTTCCCACTGACTCGCCGAAGGCGCGCAGGCCCGCGCCCCAGAGCACCCCGGAGGTTCCACCGGCCTTGTCCGCCCACGCGTCGCCGGCGGCGGCTAGGACGTCCCCCGCCCCCGCGCCGCGCTCGGAAGCCCCGGTGGCGGCGGCGACGGCGGCATCGATGCCGCGGACCATGCCGCGGCCGTGGTCCCCGTCCCCGGCGACGGCGTCCATCCGGCCCAGGCGCTCCTCGGCCCCACGAAGCGACGCTTGGGCCGATGTCAGTGCTTCCACGCAGGCGGCGGCGAAGCCGCGGGAGGCGTCGGTGGCCTCAAAGGCGGCGGCCTGGGTGCCGGCGTCGTCCGTGTCCTCGTCGGCGACTTCCCCGGCGCCGGCGGCCACGGCACCGCGGCGGAAGGCCGGCGTTTCCGCCGGAGCCGCCCACAATGGCTCCAGCTCCTCGTCCAGCCAGGTGACCGTGAGCGACACCCCGGCCATGTCCAGGCTGGTGACCAGCTCCCCCACCTCCGGCATCACCAGGGCGTAGCCCTCGGCGCGGAGCAGCGGCGCTACCGCACCCCACAGCACGAAGAGCTCCTCGTGCTTGGTGGAGCCGAGCCCGTTGAGAATGACGGCCAGCCGGTTGCCCGCACGGTCGGGCGCCTCGGCCAGGACGCGGGCCACGAGTTCCCGGCCCAGTTCAGCAGCCGACGGCAGGTCCGTGTCATGCAGTCCGGGTTCGCCGTGGATCCCAAGCCCCAGCCCCATCTGGCCGGCCGGCAGGGAGAACAGCGGTTCCCCGGCGCCCGGGAAGGTACAGCCGCCGAACGCGCTGCCGATGGTCCGCGTCCGGTCATTGGCCTTGCGGCCCAGGCGAACCACCTCGGCCAGGCTGGCGCCCGCGTCCGCGGCCGCGCCCATCACCTTGAAGACGGTGAAGTCACCGGCGATGCCGCGGCGTTTGGCGGCCTCCGCCGCGGGGGCGCTGGCAATGTCATCGGTCACCAGGACGTTCTCCACGGCGATCCCCTCGGCGGCCAGGCGGTCGCTGGCCAGGCCGAAGTTCATCACGTCCCCGGCGTAGTTGCCGTAGGCGAAGACGACGCCGGCGCCTGATTCGGCGGCCTTCGCCACCGCGTAGGCCTGCTGGGCGGAGGGCGAGGTGAAGATGTTCCCCACCACGGCGCCGTCGGCCAGGCCCGCGCCGATCAGCCCGGCGAATGCCGGGTAGTGGCCGGAGCCGCCGCCGGCGAGGACGGCGACCTTGGGCTTGGCCGGGCGTCGCCGCCGGACCGCTCCGCCGGCAACGGGCCGGACCAGGTCCGAGTGGACGTCGCAGAAGCCGGCCAGGGCTTCCTCGGCGAACGCTGAGGGGTTGTTGAAGATTTTCGTCATGGTGGTCTCCGGCGTCCGGGTCGTGGGGTGGGGGCTGCTAGTGCAGGTGGCTGCCGCCGTTGATGTCGATGGTGGTGCCGGTGAGGTAGGCGGAATCCTCCGAGGACAGGAACGTGATGACGGAGGCGACCTCCTCGGTGGAGGCGTTGCGGCCGAGCGGGATGCCGGCGTTAATGGCTGCTTCCTGCTCCGCGGTGCTGCCCACCCGGATGTTGGTATCGACGGCGCCGGGGGTGATGGCGTTGATGGTGACCCCGGTGGTGCCCAGCTCGCGGGCCAGGGCCTTGGTGAAGCCCAGGATGGCCGCTTTCGCAGCGGAGTAGGGCACCTTGCCGAAGACGCCGCCGCCGCGCTGGGCGGAGACGGAGGACATGTTCACGATCCGGCCCCAGCCGTTGGCGATCATGTCCGGCAGGAATGCCCTGGTGACCAGGTAGGTGCCGGTGGCGTTGACGTCCATGATTTTGTGCCAGAGCTCCAGGGTGGTCTCCAGGAACGGAACCGGCGAGGTGATCCCGGCGATGTTCGCCAGGGCGCCCACCGGCGGGAGGTTCCCCGCAGCCACCTCGGCGGCGACCGCGGCCTGCGCGGCGGTTACGGAGGCCTCGTTGGCGACGTCGATCTCGTGGCCGAAGGCGGGGACGTCGAAGTCGTTGCCGATCTCGGCCGCGACCTTCGAGGACTTCTCCCCGTCGAGGTCGAGAATCACCACCGCCCAGCCTTCACGGGCGTAGCGGCGGGCGGTGGTGATGCCGATGCCCCGGTCGGAGGTGGCTCCGGTGAGGACGGCGGTGCGCTGGATGGTGGTCATGGTGGTGCTCCTTGGGTGTGTGCAGGTCAGATGAGGTCGGTGATGAAGCTGGCCGCCTTGGCGGTTGCGGCGGGGCGTTCGTCGTTGGTGACGTCCCGGGTTTCCAGTTCCAGGGAAAAGTGGCCGGCATAGCCGTCGGCGGCGAGCCGGCGCAGGCCGCCGGTGAAGTCGGCCGCGCCGTTGCCGATGCTGAGGTTGATGTTCCCGGGCACGGCGTCGCGCAGGTGGACATGGCTGATCCGTCCGCGGTGCCGGTCGAGGTAGGCGCCGAGATCCTCGCCGGCGGCGACGATGTGGCTGAAGTCCATGACGATCCCGACGCCGGAGCCGGCCAGGCGGTCGGCCAGCCGGCCGGCACGGTCCAGATTCCAGCAGAGCCGCAGGAAGTGCAGGGATTCGGTCCAGAGCTCGACGCCGAACCCGGCGGCACGCTCGGCGGCCTCGGCGAGCCGGGCAGCCACGAGGTCCAGGTCCCGGTCCAGGCTGCCGCCGATGGGCGCATGGCCCAAGGCGCCACACGGCAGGACCAGGGCCGTGGCTCCGACGGCGGCGCTGAGCGTGAGCAGGGCGTCGAGGTGACGATGCCGCCGTTGCTCCCCCGCCGCGTCCAGGACAGCGCTCAGGTCGCCGATGTCCCCGTTGACCGAGCGGGTCCGAAGCCCGGAGCCATTGACGGTGGCCGCGACCGCCGCCACCGCGGACGCGTCCAGGTCGTAGGGCACATGGTCGCAAACGCCGGGCAGGGCGCCCAGGTCAATCTCCTCGAAGCCCAGGTCCCCCATGGTGGCCAGGGCCGGCCCGAGCTTCAGGTGCCGGAAGCTGATGGATGAGCATCCGAGTCTTGTGTGGAACATCGCTGGTCCTTTGATGTGCGGCTGTCGTAGTGACGGGCACCACACTAACCCTGTCTACTGTCGACAGTCAACCGTCATAGTTGACTGTTGACAGTAATCATGATGAAGGTCACACTTGCCATATCATTTGTTAACAGTCGACAGCGGCGGACCTCCTTCAGCCGCTTTTCGAAAGGGAACCACCATGAGCAAAGATGCTCTGAGCATGCGAGGCCCGGTCCACGGCACCAAGGACGCCCGGCGGGTGGCCATCGGATCCGGCGTGGGGGCCGTGATTGAGACGTACGATTTCATCGGTTTCGGCACAGCTGCGGCGCTGTACTTCGGCACCGCCTTCTTCCCCGGCACGGATCCGGTGACCGGCACCCTCGCCTCCTTCGCCACCCTCGGCGTCGGCTTCGCCGCCCGCCCGCTCGGCGGCATCATCGGCGGGCACCTCGGTGACAAGGTCGGCCGCAAACCCGTCCTCGTGGCCTCCCTCATCCTGATGGGCCTCGCCACCTTCGCCATCGGCCTGCTGCCCACCTACGCCGCGGTGGGGCTGATGGCTCCGGCGCTGCTGGTGTTCGTCCGCATCGTCCAGGGCCTGGCCTTTGGCGCCGAGTGGGGCGGGGCCATCCTGATGAGCTACGAGCACGCGCCGTGGAAGGCCAAGGGCAAGTACACCGGCATCGTCCAGGCCGGCTTCCCCGTCGGCCTGCTGCTGGCCAACCTGACGTTCCTCTTCAGCGTCCAGCTCGGCGGCGAACTCGCCTGGCGCATTCCGTTCCTGGCCAGCATCCTGCTGGTGGCCGTGGGCCTGGTCATTCGGTCCAAGGTTCCCGAGTCCCCGGTCTTCGATGAGGTCAAGGACAGCGGGGCAATCGTGAAGGCCCCCATCGTGGAGGTCATCCGGACGGACTGGCGCAACATCGTCAAGGGCATCGGCCTCCGGATCGCCGAGACCGCCGGCTACGCCGTGTCCATCACGTACATGATTTCTTACCTCAACAGCCAGCACCTGGCGGATAAGAGCCAGACACTGATCGCTCTCTGCATTGCCTCGGCCATCGGCATCTTCGCCACCCAGGCCTGGGCGGCGCTGACCGACCGGATCGGCCGCCGCCCGCTCTACGTCTGGTCCACCGCCTTCGCGGCCCTGTTCGCGATCCCGATGTTCCTGCTGGTCAACACCGGCCTATTCATCGCCATCATCCTCACCATCGTCATCTCCTACGCGGTGTGCCAGAACTCGCTGGCCGGCGCCCAGGGCGCCTGGTTCCCGGAGCTCTTCCAGGCCAAGACCCGCGCCTCCGGTGCCAGCCTGGCCTACCAGATCTCCGCCATGGTCTCCGGCTTCACCCCGTTCATCACCACCCTGCTGTTCGTCAGCTTCGGCTGGATGGGTCCAGCGCTGCTCTTCGGTGCCTACGCCCTGATCGGCCTCTGGGCCGCGATAGCCACCCGCGAAACCTGGGGCAAGCGGGAACGCGAACTGGCCGACGAGGCCACCAAAAACACCCCCAGTACCGTCAACGCCTGAATGACCGGCACGGACCACACCACCACGGAGTCAGCAATGCCTACAGAAACCCTCCAGGACGCCGCCCCTCCGGGACAACCACAACAGGGACAACCACAGCAGGGCCAAACACCGCAGCGACACACACCGACCACCGCGGTGAGCGCCGAGCGGGCGCAGAAGATCGCCGCCGCCGCCTACCGGATCCGGCACCACGCCCTCATGATGGGCGAGGTACAGGGCCAGGGCTACGTCGGCCAGGCCCTCGGTGCCGCCGACATGCTCGCCACCGTCTACCGCGACCAGCTCCGGTTCCGGCCCGAGGACCCGCATTGGGAAGCCCGCGACCGCTTCCTGCTCTCCACCGGCCACTACGCGATCGGTCACTACGCGGCCCTGGCCGAGGCCGGAGTCGTCCCGGTCGAGGAACTGGAGACCTATGGCTCGGACGACTCGCGGCTGCCCATGTCCGGGATGTCCACCTACACCCCGGGGATGGAAATCTCGGGGGGCTCCCTGGGCCACGGCCTGACCATCGCCGTCGGCATGGCCCTGGGCCTGCGCTACCAGGGATCCACCGCCCGGATCTTCAACTTCCTCTCCGACGGGGAGCTGGATGAGGGCTCCACCTGGGAGGCCGCCATGGGGGCGCACCACCACCAGCTGGGCAACCTCACGGCCATGGTCGACATCAACGCCCTGCAGGCGGACGGCAAGACCGACACGGTGCTCCGCACCGAACCGGTCACCGAGAAGTGGGAAGCCTTCGGCTGGTACACCCAGCGGGTGGACGGCAACGACGTCGGCGCGCTGCTGGGGGCGTTCGACAACGCCGCCGCCCAGGCCGCCGCCGTCGGACGCCCCTCCGTCATCCTGTGCGACACCAAGGTGGGCCGCGGAGTCCCGCTGCTGGAGAACCGCGAAAAGGCGCACTTCATGCGCATCGAGGAACACGAATGGCAGATCTGCCGCGAGCAGCTCACCGCCGGATACGAAGGAGAAGCGTCAGCATGAGCACCACCACCCCTGCCGCCCCGGCGTCCGCGGCCGGCACGGCCAAACCGAAACTGAAGACCTCGGCCATGATCGCCTCCTTCGCCGACCCGGGCCAGAAGACCGCCAGCGCCCCGTTCGGGCACGCCCTGGTCAAGGCTGCACAGGAGAACGACAGGATCGTGGGCCTCACCGCGGACCTGGGCAAATACACGGACATGCACATCTTCGCCCAGGCGTTCCCCGAACGGTTCTTCCAGCTGGGCATGGCCGAGCAGTTGCTCTTCGGCGCCGCGGCCGGCCTGGCCGAGACCGGGCTGGTCCCCTTCGCCTCGACGTATTCGGTGTTTGCCGCCCGCCGCGCCTACGATTTCCTGTGCCTCGACGCGGCCGAACCGAACCTTAACGTCAACATCGTCGGCGGCCTGCCGGGCCTGACCACCGGCTACGGCCCCAGCCACCAGGCCACCGAGGACATGGCAATCTTCCGCGGCATGCCGAACCTGACCATCGTGGACCCCTGCGACTCGGTGGACATCGAGCAGGCCGTCCCGCAGCTGGCCGCCTCGGACGGGCCCACCTACCTGCGGTTGCTGCGCGGCAACGTGCCCACGGTGCTGGATGAGTACGGCTACACCTTCGAGCTGGGCAAGGCCAAGGTGCTGCGCGGCGGCAACGACGTCGTGTTCGTCTCCTCCGGCCTGATGACCATGCGGGCGCTGCAGGCGGCGAAGGCGCTGGCGGCGCACAATGTGGACGTCGCCGTCGTCCATGCCCCGACGATCAAGCCGTTCGACGCCGCCACCGTCCTCACGGAAATCAACACCGATCGGCTCGCCGTGACGCTGGAGAACCACTCGGTGGTGGGCGGGTTGTTTGAAACGGTGGCCTCCGCCGTCGTCACCGCCGGGCTCGGCAAGCGGGTGGTTCCGGTGGCCCTGCCGGACCAGTTCCTCGACGCCGGCGCGCTGCCCACCCTGCACGAGCGCTACGGCCTCGCGGTGGACCGGATCGTTGCCAAGGTGCTGGCGGAACTCGGCTGATACCCGGCGGGGACAAGGGGCACGGCGTCGGGAGGTCCCGATCCGTGCCCCTTGTCGTACTATCGGAGCACAGGCAACTGTAGACAGTCGACCATTAACACAGAGGACCCCCCATGACCGGAGCATCCACCTCCCTCCCCCTCCTCGGGCTGGAGAAGAAGAGCCTGCGGGAACAGGCCGTGTCCTCCCTGCGCACCGCCATCACCAGCGGCGACCTGGAGCCGGGCCGGCATTTGGTCGAAACCGAGCTCTCCGAGATGCTGCACATCAGCCGCGGAACGCTGCGGGAGGCGCTGCGGCAGCTGGAGCAGGAGGGCCTGCTCTCGGCCGGCCCGCGGGGCCGGCTGTCCGTCCGCCACCTGGACGAGAAGGAAATCCGGGACATCTACGCCGTCCGCGCGGCGCTGGAAAGCCTGGCCGCCCGCAGCCTCTGCGAACTCCATGACCGTGAGCAGGTGATCGCTGCGCTGCGGACCGCGGTCGACGCCATGCGCACCGCCGAGGCGGAAGGGCTGCAGGCCCGGGTGGAGCGGGATCTCGACTTCCACCGCACCCTCTGCCGCCTCACCGGCAACGAAACCCTGCTGCACACCTGGGAATCCCTGGAGGGATCCATCCGGATGTCCATCATGTTCGCCGGCCTGGATAAGGGCGTGCGGAATATGAGCGTGGACCGGCACCACGACATCGTCGCCGCCATCGAGACCGGTGACGCGTCCCTGGCCCGAAAAACCATCCGCGAGCACATGGACCAGGCGGCAGACAACCTGGTCGGCTAGGACCCGCCGCTTAAACCACAAACGCGGGGCCACCCCGGCCCGCCCGGCGAAACCGGACGGGCGGGTGGCCCCGCGTTGTGGTGCTGTGGCCTAGAGCGCGGCGAACACTTCGCGCAGCAGCTTGGCGGTCTCGGACGGCGTCTTGCCGACCTTCACGCCGGCAGCCTCGAGGGCTTCCTTCTTGGCCTGCGCCGTACCCGCGGAGCCGGAGACGATGGCGCCTGCGTGGCCCATGGTCTTGCCCTCGGGGGCGGTGAAGCCGGCCACATAGCCGACAACCGGCTTGGTGACGTGGGCCTTGATGTAGTCGGCCGCGCGCTCCTCGGCGTCGCCGCCGATTTCGCCGATCATGACGATCGCCTTGGTCTCGGGGTCGGCCTCGAAGGCCTCGAGAGCGTCGATGTGGGTGGTGCCAATGACCGGGTCGCCGCCGATGCCGATGGCGGTGGAGAAGCCCAGGTCGCGCAGTTCGTACATCATCTGGTAGGTCAGGGTGCCGGACTTGGAGACCAGGCCGATCGGGCCCTTGCCGGTGATGTTGGCCGGGGTGATGCCGACCAGGGCCTCACCCGGGGTGATGATGCCGGGGCAGTTCGGTCCGATGATGCGGGTGACCTGCTTGCCGTTGGCGTCCACCTTGGACTGGGCCAGGGCCCAGAATTCGGCGGAGTCCTGAACCGGAACGCCCTCGGTGATGACGACGACCAGGCCGATGCCGGCCTCGATGGCTTCGACGACGGCGTCCTTGGTGAAGGCCGGCGGTACGAAGACGATGGAAACGTCGGCGCCGGTCTCCGCCATGGCTTCCTTGACGGTGCCGTAGACGTTGATTTCCTTGTCGCCGTGGACGACGGTGGTGCCGGCCTTGCGGGCGTTGACGCCGCCGACGACGTTGGTGCCGGCCTTGAGCATCAGGGCGGTGTGCTTGGTGCCTTCGCCGCCGGTGATGCCCTGGACGATGACCTTGGAGTCCTTGTTGAGGTAGATAGACATGTCGCGTCCCTTACTTCGCTGCGTTGGCGAGCTCGGCGGCCTTGTCGGCGCCCTCGTCCATGGTGGCGGCCAGGGTAACCAGCGGGTGGTTGGCCTCGGCCAGGATGCGGCGGCCTTCCTCGACGTTGTTGCCGTCGAGGCGGACGACCAGCGGCTTGTTCGCGGAGGAGCCCAGTTCGGCGAGAGCGCCGACGATGCCCTTGGCGACGGCGTCGCAGGCGGTGATGCCGCCGAAGACGTTCACGAACACGGCCTTGACCTGCTCGTCACCGAGGATGACGTCCAGGCCAGCGGCCATGACCTCGGCGGAGGCTCCACCGCCAATGTCCAGGAAGTTGGCGGGCTTGACGTTGCCGTGCTTCTCGCCGGCGTAGGCGACGACGTCGAGCGTCGACATGACCAGGCCGGCACCGTTACCGATGATGCCCACCTCGCCGTCGAGCTTGACGTAGTTCAGGTCCTGCGCCTTGGCCTTGGCTTCCAGCGGGTCCGCTGCGTCCTTGTCCTCCAGGGCGGAGTGCTTCGGGTGGCGGAAGTCGGCGTTCTCGTCCAGCGAGACCTTGCCGTCCAGGGCGACGATGTCGCCGGCGCCGGTCTTGACCAGCGGGTTGACCTCGACCAGGGTGGCGTCTTCCTTCTTGAAGACGTCCCAAAGCTTGAGGATCACGGCGGCGACCTTGCCGCGCAGTTCCTCGGCGAAGCCGGCGGCGTTGACGATTTCGTCGGCCTTGGCCTGGTCGATGCCGACGGCCGGGTCGATGGCAACCTTGGCCAGCGCTTCCGGGCGTTCGACGGCGAGCTGCTCGATTTCCATGCCGCCCTCAACCGAGCACATGGCCAGGTAGTTGCGGTTGGCTCGGTCCAGCAGGACGGAGAAGTAGAATTCCTCGGCGATGTCGGCACCCTGGGCGATCATCACCGTGTTGACGGTGTGGCCCTTGATGTCCATGCCGAGGATGTTGGTGGCGTGTTCCAGAGCCTCGTCGGCGGTCTTGGCGACCTTAACGCCGCCGGCCTTTCCGCGGCCACCGACCTTAACCTGTGCCTTGACGACAGTTACGCCGCCGATCTTCTCGGCAGCTGCCTTTGCTTCTTCAGGGGTGTGCGCCACGATGCCAGCAAGCACGGGTACACCGTGCGCCTCGAACATATCGCGCGCCTGATATTCAAACAGGTCCACGGTTTAGTGTCCTTCTACGTCGAAGTAGTTTCTGTACAGCCGCTCGCCGCGGATTCGCGGTGACCGGGCTGCGGATTAAAGGCACCCTGCGACAGGTCCGGAGACGAGCCGCACGACGCAATGCTCCTTGTGGAACTCTAGTCCTTTGGAGCGGGCAGCCCGACCCACAGTACAGGTTATGTGAGTAACGACACTATTCTATTGAGCGTAGAAAAACCCCTACATTACGGGGATTTTGAGGCCTTCGGAGCCGCCGCGGAGGGCGTCGCGCCGGGTCCCTTAATGAGCTCGTAACGGTCGCGGGAAACGAAGAAAGCGACCTGCGCGGAGACGTTTCCGCAGGCCACGCCACCGTCGTAGGCGGAGCAGCGCAGGCCGTTCCGCTCCACGTTGCCGCCCTCCGGCAGGACCGCCAGCTGGGAGATCGGCCCGGTGGGGCTCCCCTTTGGCCCGTATTCGGCTTCCTGGGCGGTGACGCCTGAGCGGCATTCACCGTAGACGGCCTTGTCCGGGATGAGCAGCGCCGTGCCGCCGAGGTAGCCCAGCCCGGTGCCGGCGCAGTCATCGGTGATGTCCTGGGCGGCGGGGCGGGGGTAGGCGGAGAGTTCGCAGTGCGCAACGGGGACGGTGGCCAGCTTGGCGTTGGCCGGCGCGGTGAAGCTGTTGGGCTCGTAGGGGAGGTTGATGCTGGTACCCCGGGCCGAGGTGAGGCTGCAGGCGACCGTGTGGTCCGCAGTCACGAAGCTGACGGCGTCCGTGGCCGCCCCGAGGGTGGCCGGGTCCGTCAGCGGCGCCTGGCGGAGCTGCTCGAGGACCGGCAACGGCGCCGGCGGGACGTAGTCCGGGTCCTGCCGGGTGACGCTGCAGCCGCTGGCCGCGAGCAGCACCAGGGCGGCGAGGGCGGCCTGCTTGGTTCGACGCATGGGCTTCATTATGCCAATCACGGGAGCCGGCGCCGGGCGAAGCCCCGCCGGACTGTGGCGCCGGTCAGGCCGTGATCTTGGTCAGCGGCGCGTAGCGGAGCAGGAGGCGCTTCTCCCCCACCGCGAAGGTCACCTTCGCGACGGTCTTGTCCCCGGCGCCCTCGACGGCCAGCACGGTGCCGTCGCCGAAACTCGTGTGATTGACCCGGTCCCCCACGCTGACGGCCACGATCTCCTTCTGCGGCTGGACCCGGTTCCGGGCGATCGCCGCCGGGACATCCGCATTAAAACCGGCAGCGGAGTCGGCCCCGGTACCGCGGGCTGTGCCCGCGCCCCAGAAGGATCCGCTGTAGCGGCTGGAGCCGATGGACCCGCCGCCCCAGCTGGCCGCCTGGCGGCTGGTGCCCTCGCGTTTCCACTCGACCAGCTCGGCCGGGATCTCCTCGATGAACTGGCTGGCGGGGTTGTACTGGCTCTGCCCCCACATGTTCCGGACCTCGGAGCGGGTGAGGTAGAGCCGCTTCCGGGCCCGGGTCAGGCCCACGTAGGCGAGCCGGCGTTCCTCCGCCAGTTCCTTGGGGTCCGTGGCCGAACGCTGGTGCGGGAACAGCCCGTGTTCCATGCCGGTCAGGAACACCACCGGGAATTCCAGGCCCTTGGCGGTGTGCAGCGTCATCAGGGTGACAACGCCGAGCCGCTTGGCCTCGGCGACCGCGGCGTCAATATCCGCCCCGGGGGCGTCCGGGATCTGGTCGGCGTCCGCCACCAAAGAGACCTGCTCCAGGAAGGCACCGAGCGAACCTTCCGGGTTGTCGCGTTCGTATTCACGGACGACGGCGACCAGTTCGGCGAGGTTTTCGACCCGGGATTCGTCCTGTGGGTCCGTGCTGGAGCGCAGGGTGGCGAGGTATCCGGTCTGTTCCAGCACCGCCTCGAGCGCCGCGGCCGCACCGGAGCCGGCGGCCACCTCTGCCAGGTCATCCAGCATCTTCACGAAGCCGAGGACCGCATTCACGGAGCGGGTGGCCATGCCGGGCGCCTCGTCGGCCCGGCGGGCGGCGGCCATGAAGGAGGTGCGGTCGCGCTGGGCCAGCGAGGCGATGGCACCCTCGGCCCGGTCGCCGATGCCGCGCTTGGGCTCGTTGAGGATGCGGCGCAGGTTGACGTCGTCGTCGGGGTTCACCAGGACGCGCAGGTAGGCCAGGGCGTCCTTGATTTCCTTGCGCTCGTAGAAGCGGGTGCCGCCGACCACCTTGTAGGGCAGGCCGACGCGGACCAGGACGTCCTCGATGGACCGGGACTGGGCGTTGGTGCGGTAGAAGATCGCGACGTCGCCGGGGCGGAGGTTGCCCTCGTCCTGCAGCCGGTCGATCTCCTTGGCGATGAACTGGGCCTCATCGTGCTCGTTCTCACCCACGTAGCCGACGATCTTCTCGCCGTCGCCCTCGGCCGTCCAGAGCCGCTTCTCCGGCCGGTTGGGGTTGCGGGAGATGACCGCGTTGGCGGCGCTGAGGATGGTCTGGGTGGAGCGGTAGTTCTGCTCCAGCTTGATGGTGCGCGCGTCCGGGTAGTCCTTTTCGAACTCCACAATGTTGCGGATGTCCGCCCCGCGGAAGGCGTAGATGGACTGGTCCGAGTCGCCCACCACCGTCAGTTCCGCCGCGCCGTCGCCCTCGCCGACGATCTCGCGGACCAGGGCGTACTGGGCGTGGTTGGTGTCCTGGTACTCGTCCACCAGCACGTGCCGGAAGCGGCGCCGGTAGGAATCCGCGAGCGCCGGGAAGGCCCGGAACATGTAGACGGTCTCGGCGATCAGGTCGTCGAAGTCCATGGCGTTGGCCTGGCGCAGGCGCTGGGTGTAGCCCTTGAAAACCTCAGCCACGGCCTGTTCGAACGGGTCGTTGTGGTTGGCGCTGGAGGAGTAGCTGTCCGCGTCGATCAGTTCGTTCTTGAGCGCGGAGATCTTGTGCTGGATGGCCTTGGGCGCGAACTTCTTGGGGTCCAGGTCCAGGTTCTTGGCCACCAGGGTGATCAGGCGGAGCGAGTCGGCCGAGTCGTAGATGGAGAAATTGGAGTTCAGGCCTACGTTGGCGGCCTCGCGGCGCAGGATGCGGACGCAGGAGGAGTGGAACGTGGAAATCCACATGGTTTTTGCCCGGCCGCCGACGAGTGCCTCGATCCGCTCGCGCATCTCGGCGGCGGCCTTGTTGGTGAAGGTGATGGCCAGGATCTCGCCGTGGTGCGCACGCCGGGTGGCGATCAGGTAGGCGATGCGGTGGCTGAGCACCCGGGTCTTTCCGGACCCCGCTCCGGCCACGATCAGCAGGGCGCCGCCGGCGTGCTTGACGGCCTCTTCCTGCTGCGGGTTCAGGCCCTGGAGGAGGTCCTCGGCACTGGGCAGCCGGTGCCGTTCGCCGTCGGCGTGGCCCTGTCCGCCGTCGCCCCCGTGCCCGTGCGCCAGGGCGGGCATCCCGGTGCCGGCGCCTGCGTGAGCCGCCGCTTTCGCGGGCGCGCCTGGGGTCGCAGCTGCTTGGAAGGGTCCGTCGGCATAGGGGTCAAACAACATATCCATGGTGATAACAAGTCTAGGTGGTGCCACCGACGGTGAGGTTCGGGGCTACTGCACGGACCCCCGCTGGAGCGCGGCGCGGAGCTCCCGCACCGCCGTCGCTCCCCCGGCGATGAACCACTCGAGGCCGTTGACGCGGACGACGTCGGTGCTGCCGCCGGCCGCCCGCACGATCGCCTGGCCGGGCAGCCAGTCCCATTCCGGGCAGCTGTGCTGGAACCAGCAGTCGAGTTCGCCGTCGGCCACGCGGGCCAGGTCGCAGGAGCCGGATCCGAACATCCGCAGCGATGCCGCGGAGACGGCGGCCGCGTGCCAGGGCATGGCGCACATCGGGTCCGCGAGCCAGGTGGGGTGGATGTAGGTGGCTGCGCCCTGCTCCGCGAGGGGGGCCTGGTCCCGCACCGGAGCTACTCCTTCGGGGGCGAAGCCGGTCAACCGTTCCCCGTTCAGGGTGGCGGGGTGGTCGGTGCCGCCGAGCCAGAGCTTGTCCGCCTCGGGCTGGAAGATGGCACCGAGGATCGGCCCGGTTGCGTCCTTGAGCGCCAGGGCGGAGCACCAGTAGCTGGAGCCGTGCAGGAAGTTGTAGGTGCCGTCCACGGGGTCGATCACCCAGGTCCGGCCGCTGGTGCCGGTCTTGGCGGCGCCCTCCTCGCCGAGGATGCCGTCCTCGGGCCGGCACCGCTGGAGCTGTTCGAGGACGTAGGCTTCCGCGGCGTGGTCGGCGGCGGTGACGACGTCGGACACGGAGGTCTTCTGGTGGCCTTCCAGCCCGGCGTGGCGCATCAGCAGGGCCAGGTTTCCGGCCTCCCGGACTAGGGTCGCGGCCAACTCGGCGTCGTCGAGGTCTGGGCTGAGGTCCGCGGCGCTGTGCCGTCCGAGCCGGTGCCGGCCGAGCTCGCTGTGACCGGGATCGTTGCTGTGGCCGAAGTCATTGCTGCCTGTTTCGCTCATTCGTTCAGCCTACCGGCGCCGGGCACCGGGGCGGGGTGCAGGGGCGATAATGGGTCCATGGCCAAAACACCCGCCCAGCGGCTCAAAAAACACGGCGCCAACGCTGCCCTCCCCCAGCATCAGCTGCCTCCGGTGATCAACCCCAGCACCTCCCGGACGCCGCAGAAGGCGCAGAGCAACGGCAACCTGATCCTGATTGCCGGCGTGGTGGCGAGCCTTTTCCTGTTTTGGTACCTGCATCTGCTGACCCTGAACCAGCTGACTCAGCTCAGCGGCGGACTGCCGATGCCCGATTCCCTGATCGGCGGCTTTGACCAGGGGTTCGTTGACCAACTTCGCACGGCCATGGATAACGACGCCCGCGGACAGTTGAGCTATGTGCATAAGACAGCCGGGACGCTCTTCCCGCTGATCTTCGGGTTCACCTGGCTGCTGTTGGTCGGGGTGAACGTGGCCAGGAAGCCGCTGCGTTGGGCGTTCTGGGCACTGCCGCTGCTGTTTGCCGTGGTGCGGCTCTGGGGGAATGCCGCGATCGACGGCATGATGTCGGCCAGCACCCTCGACGGCGGCCAGGTGGCGCTGGCTTCGGCACTCACGGTGGCCGGGTGGGTCCTGTTGCTGCTCAACTTGCTCGCCGGCGGCGGGGCCGTGTTCCTGAACCGGAAGTCGGCCCCGGCGCGCGGAGCTGCCGCGGTCTAGTGCCGGCCGAAGCCGGCCGCTCGCCACAGCCGTGACCACAGGGACACGGGGCCCAGTTCGACGGCGATGAACTCCCGGGTCTGCTCGGCGCGCAATGTCGCGCCGGCCCGGTCGAAGTGGTCGGCGGCGTCTTCCAGGGCCCGCCTAGCCTCGGCCTCGTCACCGCTCTCCAAATAGGCCCTTCCCAGCAGGAAGCAGGCATCACCGGTATTTTGCGGCGTCATGCCCCCACTGCGGCAGAGGTCCTGCAACATTTCGGCAGCCGCCTGCGGGTCGCCCGCCAGGAGGGTCCAGTGTGCTCGGTTGCGGCGCAGAAGAAGCAGGTCGTTTTCGCTGCCGCCGGTGATGTCAGTGGCCAGCTCGGCTCGCTCTATGCACCGAAGCGTTTCCCCGTCGGCAATGTTGGCCGCAAGCCGCATGGCAGCAGATGCCTTGTTGAACTTGGCCCATATATCGAGGTCGCGTGCCGGTGAAAAAGTCGCCGCTGCCAGCTCGTGATACCGCAGTCCTTCTGAAACCTTGTCGCAAAGAAAAGCCACATTACCGATAACCCAGTAGGCCTTCCCAGCCTGCTGGTCATCAACTTCATCGGAGATGACTGCGGCGAGACTTTTACTCTCGCTCCATGCCTCTTCCATTTGTCCGGCATCTGCCAGGGCGGCGATGAGAGCCTGGCGTGCTTTGACGTTGATATCTATGTGAGCTTCATCGTCAGTAAGCATGACCGCTGCCCGGGCCTCCTGTGCAGCGGATTCAAGCAAACCCGTGCCCTGGCTGGCACGGGCCATAAGGATGTGTGCCCGCGCTACGTCGTGCGGCTGCCTGGGACCCGTCGTGTCGGAGAGCAGGTGGGCAGCCAACGCCGCGCAGTCCTCGAACCGATCGGCGTCAAGGAGATTCTCGGCTTGAAGGAACGTCATATTCCACGAGGAAGTGTGGTCACCTTCTCGGTGCGCGATCTCCGCGGCCTGCCGCGCGCTGTCCGCCGCCTCAGCGAAGGCGTGGTTGCTCCGATGCTCGTGCGCTTGGAGCTCAGCGGCTGCATACAGCGGCGATACGGAGTGCATGAGACCAGTATCGAGTGCATCCGAAGAAAAAGAGAACGCGGCACGCGAACTATGCCGTCTCGTGACCACCCGCAACGCACGATTAGCACAGTATTTAAAAAGATCCACGAATTCTTGCTGTGCGGCGTGTCCGGTACCCCTATACTGAACCTGCATTACACATGAGTCACTTCAGCCACTTACGTAACAGGAGCCCTTCATGAAGAAAACCCTTGCAACCCTCCTCGTCGCCGGCGCCTTGGCTGCAGCGGGCGTCTCCGCGGCTTCCGCCGTGTCCGCCAACGGCTCCAACACGGGCTCCGTCGAGGCAGTCGGCTACTGGCCGAACTCCACCCCGAAGAACTAACACTCGGGTTAGCCGCTGAGGGCGGGTGCCGGATCTCGATCCGGCACCCGCCTTTTGTTTTGTTCTCCCGAAAGAAAGTAGCGGCTTACTCCGCGGCCGCACTCCAGGAAAGAATGTTCTCCGCAACGGTCTCGGCCGGGGCCGGCCTGCTGAAGTAATAGCCCTGGCCGCTGGAGCAGCCCAGCCGCACCAGTTCCTCGGCCTGCTCCACCGTCTCGATTCCCTCCGCCACGGCCCGCAGCCCGCAGGCGTGAATCAGGTGCAGCACGGCCTCGACAAACCGACCCTGCTCCTCGTCGGTACCCAGCCCATCGATGAGGCTCCGATCAATCTTGACGACATTCACCGGTAACCGCCGCAGGTAGCTGATGGACGAGTAGCCGGTGCCGAAATCGTCGATTTCGAGCTGGACACCCAACTGCCGCAGGCCGCTGAGCGAGTACTTGTCCACGTCGCCGCCGGTCACCGCCATGGACTCGGTCAGCTCGATGATGAGGTTGGCGGCACCCACGCCGGTCTCGCGGAGAATGTCCTGGACGTGCTCGATCAGCTCCAGGTTCTGCAGCTCGGTGGTGGAGATGTTGACCCGCATGGAGAAGTCCTCATCCAGCGGGAGCTCCTCCTGCCAGGTCCGCAGCTGGCGCACCGCGGTCTTGAGCACCCAGTGGCCCAGGTCCACAATCATCCCGGTCTCTTCGGCCAGCGGGATGAACTGGTCGGGCATCAGCAGTCCGCGCTCGGGGTGGTTCCACCGCACGAGCGCCTCGACGCCCTCCATTCGGCCGGTCGCGAGCTCCACGACGGGCTGGTAGTGCAGCACCAGCTGGTCCTCGAGGATGGCCGTGCGCATCTCGGTCACCATCAGGCTCTGCAGCCGGCGGGCGTAGAGCAGCGCCGGTTCGAAGACCTTAATCCCGCTGTGCGGCTGGGCCTTAGCCGCGTACATCGCGGTGTCCGCCTCCATCACCAGGTCGTCCACGGACTGGCCGGGTTCGGCTACCCGCACGCCGATGCTGGTGCCGCAGGTGATCCGCAGGTCGCCGATCTCCAGGCTTTCGTTCAGTGCCTTCAGGATCCGGTTCGCCACCCGGCGGGCGCGGACCAGGTTCGATTTGGGCAGCATGACGGCGAACTCGTCGCCGCCCAGCCGGGCGACGGTATCCGTGACGCGCACGGCGTCCTGGAGGCGTCGGGCGATGACCCGCAGGACGTCGTCGCCGGCGCTGTGGCCCAGCGTGTCGTTAATGCCCTTGAAGGAGTCCAGGTCAAGGATCAGCAACGCGGGCGGGGCCTCGCCGCGGGAGGTCTCGGCCAGGGCGTGGCTCAGGACGGAGTTCAACGCGGTGCGGTTCGCCAGCTGGGTGAGCGGGTCCGTCAGGGCCATCCGCTCGAGTTCCACCTGGGCTTCGCGGAGCATGGCGGTCCGGCTGTCGACCCGCTCTTCCAGCTCCTGGTAAATAGTCTGCAGGTCATCGGCCATCAGGTTGATGCCGGCAATGACGGCGGCGACGTCGTCCCGCGCGCCCGAGTGGGGAATGCGGGTGCTCAGATCGCCGCTGGCGATCCGGACAATGCCCTCGACCAGGTTATGGAGCCTGGGATCCGGTTCACTTTTCACTCGGTGTACTGCCTTAACCATTCGAGGGCCGCTGGACGGGAAAGAAAAAATTGGGCCGGGATGCTCTCGCTGCGGGAGCGCAGCAGGTAGTGCGCGATCACCCGGTCCACGGGGCCCTCCCCAACGATGGCGACGGCGCGGGCGGCGATCGACTCGGAGTAGGCGTGCCGGGCCTCGGGGCTGACGCCGATGACACCGGAGATGTTGAGCATGACGCCGACGCGGTTGCGTCCCGCGATCGCCTGGACGGCGGCGGCAGCCCGCCGCGCCTCGGGGCCGCCGATTTCGACGTCGCGCGGCATTTCCAATTCAACGAGCGACGGAGTGACGAGCGTGACGGTGATCTCCGACGTCGTCGTTTCGGGAGAGATATCCAGCGGCGGGGCCACCGGGGGTGCTGCCGTCATGGGCGTCCCTCCGGCGCAACAACTACGCGCCCGCAGGCGGGGGCGGGGTCGCCAAATGCCGTCGCTGCCGTGACCGGCACAACCCTTGGTTCAGACATTCGTCCCCAGCACTGCTCAGTCGTTGATTTCGCATGCGCCGAATGGAACCCGGCACAAGAATCCCGGCGTTCCGGCGAATGACCCCATGATAGTGCACGCCAGCGGCCGAATGAGATGCACGACACCCCGTCGCCTGGACGTCCCGGCCGCCCGCAGTCCAACCAGCCAGCGTCCAACCAGCCAGCGTTCAGCCAGCCAGTCTCCAGCCGGCCAGCGCCCCGCCGGCCGCTTACCCTCTGGAACGCAGGGTCTGCGCCTTGCGCGTCGTCCGTTCCTTCCGCACCCGCTGGGCCACGACTAGACCCACCGCCGCGGTGCCGATGGTGATCGGGTAGCCCATCAGCCGTTCGAGGGTTCCCGGCTCGGGGACGGCCATCCCTGTGATGCCACCGGTGATCAGGGCGGCGATTCCCATTGCACCGCAGGCCAGGATGAACCAGCCCAGCGGCGTCCGGCGCCGCCAGAGCCAGCCGATCAACCCCAGGGCCAAGCCGCCGGCCGAGAAGTACGCCACGGCGCCGATGTAATGCCACGGGGAGCCGGCGTCCTCGGGCACCAGCCCCACCACCACGGTCCCGGCACCGGCGATGGTGGTGAGAGCCCGGGCGATGAACGCCGGCACGGACGCCGGGCGCCGGCCCCTGGTGAGGGGCAGCCGTTCGCCGGCACGGGCCGCCACGCCGATCACCGCGGAGGTGAGCAGCATGGCCCCCACCATCATGCCGATGCCCTGAACGATGAAGGAGGCGTTCATGAGCAGGTGGGCCGGGGAGCAGACGTCGCGGCCCGAGTAGGTGCCGCAGTGCAGGGCCCCGAGGTCGCTGATGTAGCCCGTGCGGCGGCTGTAGGCCTCCCTGCCGGCCCAGGCGCCGATCACGGCGGTCTCGGCCACGAAATATTGGAGGACACTCAGTTTGGCCAGCGCCCCGGCGTAGAACCGCGTGGACGCCACATCCGGAAGGTAGAGGAGCTCTCGGTCTGCTGCGCGTGCGGGGGCGGTCATGCCTTGAGCGTAGTACGCGGCCCCACCTTGTATGCTGGTATCCGTGTTCGGACGGGTCGGCTGTGGCCGGCCGCGACGGACGCCCGCCCTCGTAGCTCAGTGGATAGAGCACGGCTCTCCTAAAGCCGGTGTCGTTGGTTCGATTCCAATCGAGGGCACGTGGATTCCCAGAGCCCCGGCACTTCTGCCGGCAGCCACGCCACCGGTCATCACGGGGCGGTCGAGGACATGCACTCTTACCTCGCGGGCACCTGGACCGTGGCCCGCACCATGCTGGACCGCGCTACGGGCACCCGCGGCTCCTTTGCCGGCGTCGTGCGCTTCACCGCGACGGACGACGGCGGCCTCCGCTTCCGCGAAGAGGGCACGGTGACCTGGAACCCGGCCGGCGCCCTGCCCTTCACCGGGCCCGCGAGCCGCGAGTACCTGCTCCGCCCCACCGCCGCCCCCGGCGTCATGGACATGCACTTCGCCGACGGCCGCCCCTTCCACCGGATGGGTTTCGGGCCTGACACCGCCAGCGACAGCCACTGGTGCGATCCGGACACGTACCGGGTCCGCTACACCCGGCTCGGCCCGGACGCCTTCCACTACACCTGGGATGTCACCGGCCCCGCCAAGGACCTGCTGCTGGAGTCGGAACTGCGCCGGGACCCCGTTTCCGGCTCCGCACCGCCGCCCGGCACCAACCCGGACATCGTGGTCTCCGCCGTCTGCGTCTACGACGCCCGCGGCCGGCTGCTCACCGTGCGCAAGCGCGGGACGGACAAGTTCATGCACCCCGGCGGCAAGCCCGAAGCCGGGGAATCAGCGGCGCAGGCCGCGGCCCGCGAACTGGCCGAGGAGGTCGGCATCGTCCTGCCGCCCGAGGCCCTGCAGCCCCTGGGCCGGTGGCTGGCCGACGCCGCCAACGAGGCCGCCACCCGGATCGACGCGACGGTCTTCACCGCGCCCGGGACCTGGACCGCGGCGCCGTCGGCCGAGATCGCGGAGATCCGCTGGCTGGACCTGGCCGGCGAGCTTCCGGGCGACCTGGCCCCGCTTCTGACCGACCACGTGCTGCCTCTGCTCGCGGCGGCGCGCGACGCCGGGGCCTAGGCGGGCCCGGGCCCGGGTCCCC